>JAGKSZ010000251.1 GCA_018991295.1 Porphyrobacter sp.
AGCGCCCCGAGCGTCGCCGGGCAGACCTGATTGTTGGTCGCCAGCTGCGAGAACCCGCCCGACTTTTCTTCCCACGAATAGCGCGCACCCACCGTCAGTTCGAGACCGTCGGTAAGTTCGAGCGAGTTGTGGGTGAAGATCGCGTAGCTCTTGGCATCCTGCTGGAAGCGGTTGGTGGTGCGGGTGCCGGCCGGGCTGCGGCCGGTAACCGCGGTCAGCGGCTGCGCCCCGAAGGCCCCGCCGGTCGGCACGAACAGAAGCGCGCCGACATTGCGATCATAGTCCGCCCCGAGCGAGAACGCGGTGCTCTGGTCGATCTGTTCGTCGGAATAGAAGCCGCCGACCATGTAGTTGAGCTTGCCTTCCATCGCCTCGCCCTGAAGCCGCAGTTCGGCGGTCCAGGTTGCAATGTCGACGTTCAGCGCATCGACGTTGAAGATGTCGGCTCCGGTGAAATCGGAATCGTAGTTCTCGAAGCTCTTGTACTTGCGATAGGAGCCGATGAAGATCAGGTCGGCATTTTCGGAAACGGGGAATTCCAGTTCGCCGGTGATGCCATAGTTGTCGATATCGGCACGCGGGGCAAAGTTGGCCGAGACCACCCGGTTGTCCAGCGCCCGTTCAAAGGCCTTGTTGTCGCGTTCGCGGGTGCTGACGAAGGGCTGGCCGTTGCCGCCATTGGCGCCAAGGCCGACTGCCGCATAGGCCCCGCCGGTGACCAGCGGCGATTGATACAGTTCGATCGCGCCGCAGCAGCTCGACTGGCTCTTGGAGTAATCGGCAATGATGCGTCCGCGCACGCCGCTTTCGGTATCCCAGCCGATCTGGCCGCGCACCAGCCACTGATCGACCGTGTTGGTCTCACCCACCTTGGCCCCGGTGCGGTTGACGACATCAAGGAAGCCGTCGCGCTCGCGCCAGGCACCGGTAAGGCGCAGCGCGACCGTGTCCTTGACCACCGGCACGTTGATCGCGCCCTGCAGGCTCTTTTCATCGAAATTGCCGTATTCGGCGTTCACGAAGCCGCTGAACTCGGTCACGTCGGGGCGGACATTGGTGATGTTGAGCGCGCCTGCCGAAGTGTTGCGGCCGAACAGCGTGCCCTGCGGGCCGCGCAGCACTTCGACGCGTTCCACATCGACAAATTCGGACAGCGCCACGCCGGGGCGCGATTGATAGGCCCCGTCGATGAAGATCCCGACCGCGCTTTCAAAGCCGATGTTGTTCGAAGTCGTCCCCACGCCGCGAACGCGCAGCACCACCGAACCGGAGGCAAGCTGCGCCTGCGAGCTGGTGAAGGAGGGCGCCAGCGCTGCGACCTGCTGGATGTTGACCACACGCTGCGCTTCAAGCTGCTGCGGCGAAATCGCGGTCACCGCAAGGGGAATGTCCTGCACGTCCTGCGCCCGGCGGGTCGCAGTCACGATGATGACATTGTCATTACGCGGAGCATTTGCCCCGTCGTCCTGATCCTGAGCGAATGCGGGGGTGGTCAGAGCACTGCATGCCATCAGGCCACAGGCAAAGGTAGCGAACTTGCGCGTCATGGGTTTCCCTCTCTCCACATACCAGCCGGTCTTTGCGCCGGGCTTGGGTTAGCGGGGCGAAACCTATCAGTGTCGCGCAGCCTAACAAGAGTAACAGCGAAGTAATGCCGGACAGTAGCAAAAATGCCACATTCCCTGTTGTTGCGAAGCAAGCGTTCGGATTGCGCGAGGTGCGGGCAAGATTGTTGCGGCCGGCTCAGAAGCCGTAGCGTAACCCCAGCCACAAGGTGCGCGGCACGCCGAGGTCGATCGAGCCACCCTGGTTGCGGGTGATGATCGCCGCGTCTGTCAGGTTCTCGCCGCGCAGCACCAGCGCCAGCTGGCCGCGCAGGGGTACGGCAAGGAAGGCATCGAAGGTGGTGGCCGGCGCGAGTCGGTCGCTCTGGCGATCATCCTCGAACTGGGCGGACACGTGGCGCAGCGTCCCTGCCAGCCGCCAGCCGGGGGCAGGCTCCCAGCCCAGCGTCACGGTGGCGGCAAATTCGGGGGTTTGCGCCGGGCGCAGGCCATCAAGGTCGGCAGAAGGCCCTGCGCCCCGCACTTGCGCATCGGTCCACGCCAGCGCGCTTTCAAGGCTCACCTGCCCCACCTTCGCCGCCACGCTTGCCTCGATGCCGCGTGCCTTGATGGCCGGCAGGTTCGCCCGGCGGCGCAGATTGGGGGCGATGGTGACATTGGCGATGGCGTTCTCCACCTCGTTATCAAAGGCGGTCACGGCGATCACGACTTCGTTGACCGGCTGCCAGTCGAAGCCGATCTCGAAACCCCGCAGGCGTTCATTGACAAGGTCGGGATTGGCCTCGGTGGTGACGGGGAAGACCACGAAGGGCCGGTAGAGTTCATTGAGGGTCGGCAGGCGCAGGCCGGTGTAGGCCGCTGCACGCAGATCGAGCCGGCGGGTGGCGTAGAACAACGCCCCTGCACGCCAGTTCACCGACCAGTCCGAACGATCCGGGGCGATAAGCGTGCTGACCGGCAGGCCATTGGCCCCGACTGCGCGGTAGAAGCCGCCGGTAATGCTTGAGTGATCGGCCCTGAGCCCGCCATTCAGGGTCAGCGGGCCGATCTGCCAGTCATCCTCAAGGAAAATGCCGAGATTGCTGGTCACCCCCCCGGCGCGGCGCCGTTCGGTAATCGCACCGCTGACAGCATTGAGCGCCTCTTCCTGAAGCGCGCCATCGGCACGGCGGTAATCGGCGCCGATGCGAATATCGTGCCCTTCCAGCAGCGGCGGGCGCAGTTCGAACTTGCCGCCGATCCCGGTGGAGGGCGTGCGCCGCTGATCGAGCGTCGGGGTGAAACGGGTCGAGGAGATGACGATGTTCGAAAAATCGCGCGCCTGCACATAGGCCAGCGCATCGAACTGCCAATCGCCCCGCCCGACAAGGCGGATGCTCGCCTCCTCGCCTGCGCTGGTGGAATCGGCCCCGGCAAAGCGCAGCGTGCGCGCATCGCGGAACACCGCCACGCGGGCCTGCACTTCGACGCTATCGGTCAGCGGGGCAAGCGTGCGCAGGGCCGCGTTCCAGCTGTCGAAGGCGGCGCGGGCGGTGGCAGGAACGCGCTGATCGGCGGGGGGCGTGAAGAACCCCTGCCCGCGATCCCAGCGCCCACTGGCCACCGCAAACCCCCGCCCGAGGCTTTGCGTGAGAACGCCTGAAAGCTCGCTCTCGCCCCGGTCATTGATCGCCGCATTGCCCATGAAGGGGTGGACGGCGCCCGGCTCTGCGCTTTCCAGTTCGATCGTGCCCGCCAGTGCGCCCGCGCCAAACGGCCCCGATCCGCCGCCGCGTGTCACCCGGATTGCGCCAAGCGTTTCAGGCGCAATGGCCGACAGCGGGATGTAGCCGAAGAACGGGTCGGCGAGCGGCACGCCGTCCAGCAGCACCAGCGCGCGGCTGGTGGCATTGCCGCCCAGTGCCCGCAGCGTCACGCCTTGCGCACTGGGGTTTGCCGAGCGGCTGTCTGAACGGCGGAACTGCTGGAACCCCGCCACGCCCCGCAGCACATCCTCGATCCGGCCCGATGGGCTGGCGACAATCACATCGCGTTCAAGCGTGGTGGTGGCGTAGATGCCGGTCGACAGCGCCGGATCGAGGCCCCGGCCGGTGACGATAATCTCCTCGGGGATCTCCTCGGCCAGCTCATCCTCGGTGATTTCTGCCTCCTGCGCGGCCAGCGGCGCGGTGACGGGAAGCAGCAGGGCGCAGGCGAGCAGGCGGGCACGAAGGGTCATGGCGCGCCGCCTTAAAGCGTGCATCCCGGCCCGTCACCACAAAGTCAGTTGCAATTTGCCATTCGAGACTCGCTTTTGCGCAAAGGCTGTGGTTACATCGGTGTCAACAAGGGAGAGAGAGGGCCCGCCATGCTCGCAACACCGCCAGATTTCGACGTGCTGATCGTCGGTGCCGGGATCTCCGGCATCGGCATGGCCGCACACATGGGGATGAAAGCCCCGCACCATTCCTATTGCATTGTCGAAAGGCGCGACAATCTGGGCGGAACATGGGACCTTTTCCGCTATCCCGGCATCCGCTCGGACAGCGATATGCACACGCTGGGCTTCGATTTCGAACCCTGGCGCCACGAAAAGAGCATCGCCGATGCGCCCGCGATCCTCGAATATCTCGACCGGATCGTGGATGAACGCGGCATCCGCCAGCACATCCGCTTCGGCCACAAGGTCATCAGCGCCGATTTCCACCACGATGATGCGCGCTGGCACGTCGAGATGGAGAAGGCCGACGGCAGCCGTACGCACATGACCGCGAACTTCATCTACCTTGGCGCAGGCTATTACGATTACGACGAGCCCTATGATCCGGGCTTCGATTTCGGGGAGTTCGAAGGTCAGGTTCTCCACCCGCAGTTCTGGCCCGAAAACCTCGATTACAAGGGCAAGAACATCGTCGTGATCGGATCGGGGGCGACTGCTGTTACCATCGTCCCCTCAATGGCGCGCGAGGCAGGCCATGTGACCATGCTCCAGCGCACCCCGACCTGGATGTTCACCCGGCCTGCCAAGGATGCGATCGCCAATTTCCTGCGCAAGGTGCTGCCCGAAAAGCTGGCCTACCGGCTGACCCGCTTCAAGAACATCAAGATGCAGGATTTCAGCTTCAAGCTGGCGCGCGACAATCCGCAGAAGGTGAAGGACGCGCTCTACAAGAAGATCGAGGAATCGCTCGGCCCGGATTACGACAAGTCCGCCTTCACCCCGCCCTACAATCCGTGGGAACAGCGGTTGTGCCTGGTGCCTGACGAGGACCTGTTCAAGGCGATGAAGGCCGGCAAGGCCGATGTCGTGACCGGTCATATCGCCAAGTTCGAAAAGGGCGGTGTGCGCCTGACCGATGGCACCTTCCTTCCCGCCGATATCGTGGTGACCGCCACCGGCCTCAAGCTGGCGGTGGCAGGCAAGATCGACGTGCGCGTTGATGGCGAGCCGGTGAAGTTCAACGAGCGGTTCTATTACAAGGGCTGCATGTTCTCGAACCTGCCCAACCTTGCGGTGGTGTTCGGATATTTGAACGCCAGCTGGACCCTGCGCGCCGATATCAATTCGGACTACGTGTGCCGGGTGCTTGAACACATGCGCAAGACCGGCACCACCATCGCCACCCCGGTGCTGACCGCGCAAGGCGAGGCCGCGATCACGGAAGATGACGTGTTCGATTTCTCCTCCGGCTATATCCAGCGCGGCAAGCACATCATGCCGAGGAATTCGGTGAGCTACCCATGGCGGCTCAATCAGGAATATGTGGTCGACAGGAAGCGGATGAAGGATGATCCGCTGACTGACGGCATCCTGACCTTCACCCGTGCAGGCGCCAATGCGCAGGCAGCCGATCAGCAGCTGGAAGCCGCGGAATAAGGGCAAAGGCGGGCGGTAATCTCTTCCGATTGCGCCCGCCTTCGCCTAACCACACTGGCATGACCTCTCCCGAAAAGATCTGGACCGCCGGGCTCATCGTCATCGGTGACGAAATCCTCTCCGGCCGCACGCAGGACAAGAACATCGCACAGGTCGCCACCTGGCTTCAGGTGCAGGGCATCCGCCTTGCCGAAGTGCGGGTGGTGCCCGATGTAGAGGCGCGCATAATCGAGGCCGTCAATGCCCTGAGCGCGGCCTATGATTACCTTTTTACCACCGGCGGCATCGGGCCGACGCATGATGATATCACCGTCGATGCGGTGGCAGCAGCACTGGGCGTGCCGGTGGTGATCCACCCCGAAGCGCGCGCGATCCTTGAACGCTATTACGAAACCCGCGGCGGCCTTAACGAAGGGCGGCTGCGTATGGCGCGCGTGCCTGAAGGCGCGCAGCTGATCCCCAACCGCATGTCGGGCGCCCCCGGCATCCGGCGCGGCAATATCTTCCTGATGGCAGGCGTGCCGCACATCACCGCAGGCATGCTCGATGCGCTGACCGGCCAGCTGGAAGGCGGTGCGCCGCTTCTGTCCGAAACGCTTGGCGGGTGGATCGCGGAAAGCGAGGTGGCTGATTTGCTGCGCCGCACCGAAGCCGCTTTCGAAACCTGCCAGATCGGCTCCTACCCCTTCTTCCGCGAAGGCCGGGTGGGGGCGAATTTCGTCGTGCGCTCTGTCAGCGCCGATGATCTTGCGGCCTGCTGCAACACGCTGATCGCCGGGCTGGAAGCTGAAGGCCACACCATCACCCGCGGCGGGATCTGACCGCTCGCACCCCGCCGGGAACCCGCCAAGAGACATCATCACTTCGTCTTAACCCTTGGGTGCTATCCCAAGGACCATGACGCGCGTGTTCATCACGATCGACACCGAATATTCCTCCGGCCTCTACACGGGCACCGGGGCTTCGGATCGTGCTGACAACTTTGCCCGATCCATCTCCTGCGTGACACCAACCGGCCCATCGGGGGTCGGCCACAAGCTCGAACTGCTGGCCGAATACGGGCAGAAGGCAGTGTTCTTCGTTGATCCCATGCCAGCGCTGGTGTGGGGCGTGGCCGCGATCGAGGACATTGTGGGCCCGATCCTTGCGGCGGGGCAGGATGTGCAATTGCACTGCCATACCGAATGGCTCGGCCTTGCTGCGCCCGCTGATCGGCGGGGCCTGCCTTCGCGCGGCAACAACCTTGCCGATCACAGCTTCGATGAACAATGCGCGATCCTCGATTACGCGCGCGCCACGCTGATGGCGGCAGGCGCGCCTGCGCCGGTCGCGTTCCGTGCGGGCAATTACGGGGCGAATGACAATACGCTGCGGGCGCTGGCCGCGCTGGGGCTGGATTACGATTCGAGCCACTGCCCGGCGCTGGTCGGCACCGGGGCCTGCCGCATCAGCCTGACCGCCGAAGACCGCCAACCGGTTGGCCACATGGGCGTGCTCGAAGTGCCGGTCGGGGCGATCGGCACCATGAACGGCGGGCTGCGCCACGCACAGATCACCGCGCTGACGCTGAACGAGATGCTCGGCGCGATCCGTCACGCACGTGATACCGGGCGCGACAGCTTCACGCTGGTGAGCCATTCCTTCGAACTCATCAACCGCCGCAAGCTTGCCGTAAACCCGATTGTGCGCCGCCGCTTCATCGGGCTGATCAAGGCGCTCGGCGCGATGCGCGGGGTATCCACCGGCACCTATGCCCAAACCCCGCCGGCGCTGCGTCTGACCGGAGGGGCCTGTCAGCCGCTGCCCGCCAGCCCGATCCGCACAGGGATGCGCCTGGCTGAACAATTCGTCTCCAACGCCCTTTACGGGAACCTTTAGGGGCAGGTTGGCGATGGCCGGGTCAGGTATCGATTTCACCCTCGGCGCACGGCGGCTGGCGAGCGTGCCGCGGCTGCTTTCCACGTGGAGCTTTGCGCTTGAGGATGTGCTGGCAGGCACCTTGCCCCCCGCACCGCCTGCAGGGCGCGATGGCGTGCGCGTGCTGTCTGCCCCCGCCGCCCGGCTGAGTGAAATCGCCGCGCGCTATCCCGGCTTTATCGCAGGCGGACGGCAGGATTATCGCCGCCACTATATCGACATGGGCCTGGGCTTTGCCGCCTATATGGATCGCTTTTCAGGCAAGACCCGTTCAACCCTGCGGCGCAAGGCGCGCAAGCTGACCGAGGAAGCCGGGGGTTACAGCGTCACTGAACACCGCTCCCCGGCCGAAATCGAAGCCTTCCTTGCCGCTGCCCTGCCCTTGTCGGCGCGCACCTATCAGGCGCGGCTGCTGGATGCAGGCCTGCCTGATAGCACCGCTGCTCGCCGGGCGATGCTGGAGGCGGCCGAGGATGACCGGATGCGCGCCTTCCTGCTCCACGCAGGCGGTGCGCCGGTTGCCTATCTTTCGCTGCCGGTAGGCGGACGCACACTGGTCTATGCCCATCTGGGCTATGATCCCGAATGGGCCCGCCTGTCGGTCGGCACGGTGTTGCAGATGGACGCGCTGGAACGGCTGTTTGCCGAACAGCGCTTCGCCTGGTTCGATTTCACCGAAGGCGAAGGCGCACACAAGGCGATGTTCGGCACCGACAGCGCGCAGTGCGCCAGCCTTGTGCTGCTGGAGCCAACGCTCGCCAACCGCACGTTGCTGGGGGCACGCGATGCGTTCGATGCGAGCGTGGCAGGCGCCAAGGCGCTGGCCGCGCGGTCAGGGGCGCTTGGCCGGATCCGGGCTTTGCTGCGCGCTTAGGCGGACTGCCATAAGGGCTTCGGCGGAGCGGCGATTGGCCGAATGCTGGCTCGCCCGCTCCACCAGCGAAGCGCGCATCGAAGGCGCACCGCTGAGCG
>JAGKSZ010000027.1 GCA_018991295.1 Porphyrobacter sp.
AGCTCCAGATAGTGGTCCTGGAACTTGGCGTTCTGTTCGGGATCGAGCACCTCCAGCAGCGCCGATGCCGGATCGCCGCGGAAATCTTGCCCCAGCTTGTCGATTTCATCGAGCAGGAACAGCGGGTTCGACGTGCCAGCCTTTCTCAGATTGGCTACGATCTTGCCCGGCATCGAGCCGATATAGGTGCGCCGGTGCCCGCGGATTTCCGCCTCGTCGCGCACGCCGCCCAAGGACTGACGCACGAATTCGCGCCCCGTCGCCTTGGCAATCGACTTGCCCAGCGAAGTCTTGCCGACCCCCGGAGGACCAACGAGACACAGGATCGGACCTTTCAGCTTGTTGGTGCGCGCCTGGACCGCGAGATATTCAACGATCCGGTCCTTGACCTTCTCCAACGCATAGTGATCCGCGTCGAGGATCTCCTGCGCCTTGGCGATATCCTTCTTCAGCTTCGACTTCTTGCCCCACGGCAGGCCGAGCAGCACATCAAGGTAATTGCGGATCACCGTCGCCTCGGCGCTCATCGGCTGCATCGAACGCAGCTTCTTCAGCTCAGCCTGAGCTTTGGCGCGGGCTTCCTTGGAAAGCTTGGTCTTTTCGATCTTCTCGGTGAGTTCGGCAATCTCGTTGCCTTCGCCATCATCGCCGCCGCCCAGTTCGCTCTGGATCGCCTTCAACTGTTCGTTGAGGTAATATTCGCGCTGGGTTTTCTCCATCTGACGCTTCACGCGTCCACGGATGCGGCGTTCGACCTGCAGGACCGAAAGTTCGCCCTCCATGAAAGCCATGACGAGTTCGAGCCGCTTCAAGGGATTACCCTCGGTCAGCAGGCTCTGCTTGTCGGCCACCTTGGCGCTGATCGCCGCCGCGATCGTATCGGCCAGTTGACCGGCATCATCGACCTCGGAAAGATCGACCCCGGCATCTTCGCCCATCTTCTTGTTGAGCTTCACATATTCGCCGAACTGCTCGGTCACCTGCCGCATCAGGGCGGTGACTTCGCTGCCCGAGACCGTTTCCGGCTCGATCGGTTCGACTTCCGCGAGCAGATGCGTGCCGACATTTTCCAGTGCAGAAAGCCGCGCGCGGGTCTTGCCTTCAACCAGCACCCGCACCGTGCCATCGGGCAGCTTCAACAGCTGCAGGACCTGCGCGATCACGCCGACATCATAGAGATCATCGCCCTCGGGATCATCGCAGCCCGGGTCAAGCTGGGCGAGAAGGACAATGTCCTTGGAGGCTTCCATCGCCGCTTCAAGCGCGGCCACCGACTTGTCGCGCCCGACAAACAGGGGGACGACCATGCCGGGGAAAACGACGATGTCACGCAGGGGGAGCAGGGGGTAGGTCTGGGTCATGGGTGAGATATGGGAAGGCCTTGCCGCTCCCGCAATGGTAACATCAGGCTAAGCTGTGGACGCGTCGCTCAGCGCCATTGCCTCACCCCAAGCCAGGCAGGTTGAACCCCGGCGGCAAGCCCATCGAGCCCTGCATTTCCTTCATCTGCTGTTCCGAAACCCGGTCAGCGCGGTCACGCGCGTCGTTGAAGGCGGCAGCGACCAGATCTTCGAGGATCTGCTTGTCGTCAGGCACCATCAGGCTGTCGTCGATGGCAACACCAAGGATGCGGCCCTTGGCGCTGGCGCGGACCTTTACCAACCCGCCGCCTGCCGTGCCCTCGACCTCGATCGAATCGAGCTTCACCTGCATCTCGTTCATCTGCTTGCTGATGGTCTCGGCGGCCTTCTGGGCAGCGGCCATCATTTCTTCCATCGACTTCATGCTTGGTACTCCATCAATTCCAGGGGGGATTGGCCGAACCGGCTGCGGCCTTGAGAGGCGCATCCAGCAATTCGGCATCGGGGAAGGCTTCGAACGCGGCCCTGACCAGCGGGTCCGATCGAATGCGGGCATCCTCGGCGGCAGCCGCAGCCTCAGCAGCTTCGCGCAAGGAGGGCTGCGCCGCACCGGTGCCGCGCTCGATCTGCCAGCGTTTGCCGGTGAGCTTGAACAGCGCCTCGCGGATATCGGGCGCTGGATCATCAGGGTAGCTGTCCGCCTGTTCGTAGACGAGGCGTTCGGGGCCAAGTTCGATCACCCGCACCCGGTCGCGCATGATCTGGGCGACGCGCAGCTGGCCAATGCCATCGACCTGATCGACCAGCGCGGCCCAATTCTGACCGGGCGCGGCGGCAACCGGGGCAGGTGCCGCGAGGACGGCCTCACCCGCCGGCGCTGCGACCATGCCAGTGGCGGCGAGCTCTTCGATCCGCCTTGCCAGCTTGCCCGGATCGGGCATCTGGCTTGCGTGAAGGATGCGCAACAGCGCCATCTGGAGCGATACCAGCGGATCGGGGCCGGTGCGCACCTCATCATGGCCCTTCAGGAGCAATTGCCACAGGCGGTGCAGCTCCCCCGCCCCCAGCCTTGCGGCAAAATCGGCAAGAGCGGCACGTTCATCCTCGGCCGGGGCATCGGGCTCGCCGCCCGAGACCTGCGCAAGGGTGATGCGGTGGGTCAGATCCATAAGGGCGCGCATCAGAGCCAGCGGCTCGACACCGAGCGCATATTGCTCGTCCACCGCGGCCAGCATTGCCTTGGCGTCGCCATCGAGCAGGTGGCCAAGCAGCCGGCGCTGCGCGCTCTTGTCGGCAAGACCGAGCATGTCGCGCACGCGGGTGGCGGCAACCTTACCCTCGCCATCGAGATCGGCATGGGCGATCGCCTGATCGAGGATCGAGAGGCCATCGCGCACCGATCCTTCGGCAGCATTGGCGATGATCGAAAGCGCCTCGGGTTCGGCCTCGACCCCTTCGAGGCGGCACACCTTGGCGAAATGTTCGGCCAGCAGCGCCGCAGGGATGCGGCGCAGGTCAAAGCGCTGGGTGCGGCTGAGCACCGTGACGGGCAGCTTGTCGACTTCCGTGGTAGCAAACAGGAACTTCACATGCGGCGGAGGTTCCTCAAGCGTCTTGAGCAAGGCATTGAAGGCATTGCGCGACAGCATGTGAACTTCGTCGATGATGTAGATCTTGTAGCGCGCCGAGACGGCGGCATAACGCACCTGCTCGATGATCTCACGGACATCATCGACCCCGGTGTTCGATGCCGCGTCCATCTCGATCACGTCGATATGGCGTCCTTCGGCGATCGCAGTGCAAGGCTCGCATTGCCCGCAAGGATCGATGGTTGGCCCGCCCTGACCATCCGGCCCGACGCAGTTCAACGCCTTGGCGATAAGGCGCGCGGTCGAGGTCTTCCCGACCCCGCGCACGCCGGTCATCAGGAAGGCATGGGCCAGCCGGTCACGCGCAATGGCATTGGCCAGAGTGCGCACCATCGCTTCCTGACCGATCAGTTCCGAAAAGGTCTGCGGGCGATATTTGCGCGCCAGGACGCGGTAAGGCTGCGCCGCACTCTGCGTCGCGGGCGCTGGGCGGGGCGCCTCAGAAACGGCCGGTGCGGCAGGAGCCACTAGCGGCGCAGCTGGTGCAGGATCACCGAACAGCGCGCTTTGCCCTGCCGCCTCAAGTTCGGCGGCACTCGGCCCGGTTTCTTCCTCGGGCAGTTCGGGATCGGAATCGCTCATCACCCCGCCACCTTAGGCCGACCGACCGCCAATGTCGAAGCCTTGCAGGCGATCTTCACCACAGCAAAGCTTGACACAGGTTGCACTTCGCAATCTGAATGGGGCCAAAGGGGAGCGCGCCATGACCGTCATTCCCGGTCGCATGACCGATAATCATTCCGGGCCTTTGGTGGTGTTCCTGATCGGGATGCGGATCAACCATTTCCACAAGGTCGGCAAATGGCTCCCGGTGTTCCGTGCGATGGGGCCGATGCTGCGCGAGTTGCACCGCAATCCCGACAGCGGGTTTCTTGGCACGCAATACGCACTGTGCAGCCTGCGCCAGATCCTGCTGCTGCAATATTGGCGCGATTTCGACAGTCTCGAAGCCTACGCGCGCAACCGCGACGCGCAGCATTGGCCGGCATGGACCGCGTTCAACCGCACGATCGGCAATGATGGCACGGTGGGCATCTATCACGAGACGTACACCATCACCGGCGGCGCGCATGAAACGATCTATGGCAACATGCCGCCCTTCGGCCTCGGACGATTTACAGGGCTGGTCCCTGCAACCGGATCACGCAACGCGGCACGCGAACGGATGAACACCGCGCCTGCGGACGAATAGACCCTGATGTGAACGAGGAAGGAGCCGGGCGACCCGCCGCAATCCACCTGTGCTGCTGCCTTCCGGCCCTGACACGGTGAGCGGACGCAAACGTCCACCCGACTCCCGGGCGAGCATATGGCGCGGGTTGCGGGGGATTTCAACAGCCATTGTAGCACTGTCCGGCCCGCAGGGCCGCAAGGGCGAATGCCCGCCCGCAGCGGGCGCAGCTTTGCTGCGCGCCTGGCGAGGACGCAGCCCCGGACAGGGCTGCGAAAAAATCAGCGAAAGTTGTCTGCGTAGGCTTGCAGCTTAAGCCGCTTGGGCGGCGTGGCGATAACCCGTGCGGGGATACCATATTTCTCGGCGTAGGCGCGTGCTGCATCCTTGTCGGGGAAGGTAAGGCGAACCTGCGACTGCGTGTCACCTGTCCCCGTCCAGCCCATCAGCGGATCGGCAAAGCGCGCCTGCGATTGCTCAAACTCCAGCACCCATTCATCGGTGTGCGCCTTGCCCGATTGCATCGCGTGCTTGGGCTTCTGATAGATCCTCGCCGTCATGGGCTGCCCCTTAGATCACGAATCGCTGCGGTTGAAGGCGTTTTTGGTCTTCATGCTCGGCTTTTCCAGCCACGGCTGATCGGGCCAGCGATGCTTGGGGTAACGGCCCTTCATGTCCCTGACCACATCGCGCCAGCTGCCACGCCAGAAGCCGGGCAGATCGCGGGTTGACTGCACCGGGCGCCCCCCGGGGCTGGTAAGCTTGAGCAGCAGCGGCGTGCGGCCGATCATCGGGTGCTCATCCAGACCGAATACCCCCTGCACCCGCACCTCGGCGCTCGGTGCATCATCGCCTGCATAATCGATGGGGTGACGGGTATCGGCGGGCGAGGTGAAGTGCGTAGGCGCGGCCTTATCGAGCGCAGCCCTTGCGTTCCAATCGAGCAAGGCGAGCGCGGCTTCGGCAAAGCGATGCGGAGGCAGATCAAGATCGCGGCGCCCGGCGAGCAGCGGCGCAAGCCAATCACCAGCGCGGGCGTGCAGGGCATCGGGCGAAAGCGCATCGACCCCCGCAAACCGGGCGCGGGCCAGGAAGCCCACGGGCAGGAGCTCCCCCAGCCTCTCCAGAGCCTTGTCCACAAGGATTTCCACAACCAGCGCCGGGTCCGGCGATGGTTCGGGCACGCTCGTCAGCACAATCGCGCCAAGCCGGCGTTCGCGCCGCGCCTCGATGCGATCTTTTTCTCTGTTCCAGCGGGTTGTGACGCGTTCCTGAAGTTCCTCGGCAAACAATGCCGCAATCCTTTCCGGCGCAAGTTCTGCCCCGGCGGTGATGCGCGCCCCCTTGGCCTGCCCCTGAGCATCGCCGATCACGATCCACTCCGCCCGGGCAAGCGGCGAGGCGGGATCGAGGATATAGCCCCGCCCCCCTGCGCTGATCCAGTTCTCACCCGAAAGATCACGGCGGCGCGCGACGAATTCACGCCCGGCCAGCGCCAGGGCCTCGGCGGCGGTTGTGGCCGGGGGCGCGCCCCCACACCCCGCCAACCCTCCCCCCCCCC
>JAGKSZ010000252.1 GCA_018991295.1 Porphyrobacter sp.
GGAGAGGAGCTTTCGCCCCATGAAGATCACCATCGAAATTGACTGCACGCCCGAGGAGGCCCGCAGCTTCATGGGCCTGCCCGATGTCAGCAGCGCCAACAATGTCTATGTCGAAAACCTGACCAAGGCGATGCAGGGGGTCTCGAATCCGGACCAGCTCCAGCAATATGCGAGCGCGCTGGCGCCGATGGGTCAGGTGGGGCTGAAACTGTTCCAGAACTTCGTCGAAAGCGGAATGAAGGCGGCGGCAGGTTCGACCGGCACAAAGAAGTCCGGTTGATCCTGTGACAGCCACGCCGACCATCTTCGCGCTTTCCAGCGGGGCGCCGCCGGCAGGCGTGGGGGTGATCCGGGTATCGGGCCCGGCTGCGCGGGGGGCTCTGCTGGCGCTCGCCGGGCGGGTGCCTGCTGCGCGGCGGGCTTCTCTGGCGCGGCTGCGGGACGGGGAGGGGGCCTTGCTGGACGAGGCGCTCGTGCTGTGGTTCCCCGGTCCGAACACGGCGACGGGTGAGGATCTGGCAGAGTTTCATTGCCACGGGGGCCGCGCCGTGATTGCAGCGATCGAGGGGGCGCTCGCCTCGCTTGAAGGGGTGCGCCGGGCCGAGCCGGGTGAATTCACCCGCCGTGCCTTTGCCAATGGCCGCATCGATCTGGCCGAGGCTGAGGGTCTGGCCGATCTCCTGTCTTCGGAAACCGAATTGCAGCGCGCTGCGGCTCTCGCCAATGCGGGCGGGGCGCTTTCCCGGCAGGTCGAGGTCTGGCGAGAAAAGGCGTTGGCGCTTTCGGCACAAGTCGAAGCTGTGCTCGATTTCTCGGACGAGGAAGACGCTGCCGATCTTCCCGAATGTTTCACGTGGAACATTGCGGCGCTCACCCGGGAACTGGCAGAGTGGCTCTCCCGCCCGCGTTCCGAGCGGCTGGGGGAGGGGTTCCGGATCGTGCTGGCCGGGCCGCCCAATGCGGGCAAATCGACCCTGTTCAACGCGCTGGTCGAAAGCGAGGCGGCGATCACTTCTCCGATTGCCGGGACCACACGTGATGTGATCGAGCGGGCGGTGGCGATTGGCGGGGTGCCCTTGAGCTTCGTTGATACCGCAGGGCTGCGGGAAGAAGCGGCTGCTGATCCGATTGAGGCCATCGGCATTGATCGTGCCCGCGGGGCGCTGGCCCGTGCAGATGTGGTCCTGTGGCTGGGCGACGAGGGCGAAGGGCCGGAAGGCGCCTGGGAAATTGCGGGCCAGTCTGATTGCCAGACCTTTGTTCCCAAGGTGAGCGCACGCTTCACGCTATCGGCCGAGACGGGGGAGGGCGTGGCGGCGCTCAAGGTGGCTCTGGTTGAGGCGGCGCGTGGGGCACTTCCCAAGCCCGGCGAGGCTGCGCTCAATGCCCGCCAACACGCCCGGCTTGCTGAGGCCAAGGAGGCATTGCGAGCGGCCACAACACTATCCGATCCGCTGCTCGTGGCAGAGGAACTGCGCCGCGTGCGGCTCGCCTTTGACAGGCTGATCGGGCGGTCGACCACCGAGGATATGCTCGACACGCTGTTCGGCCGCTTCTGCATCGGCAAGTGACCTGCGGAAACTCGCGCTCCAATGTTTCACGTGAAACATTCGGCCGCGATTGAGATCAATGTTTCACGTGAAACATTCGCGCCGCATCACGATCACTGCCACCACGTGAATCATCTTTGACGATCGCGCCCGTCGCGCCTATCTGCGGCGCCATGCATTCCTTCGACGTCCTCGTTATCGGCGGCGGCCACGCCGGGGTGGAGGCTGCCTGTGCAGCCGCCCGCATGGGAGCGCGCACCGCACTCGTCAGCTTCGATCTTGATGCGATTGGCGCGATGAGCTGCAACCCGGCCATCGGGGGGCTTGGCAAGGGACATCTGGTCCGCGAAGTCGACGCGCTCGATGGCGTGATCGGACGCGCGGCTGATGCTGGTGCAATCCATTACCGGATGCTCAACCGGTCCAAGGGCAGCGCCGTGTGGGGCCCGCGTGTTCAGGCGGATCGCGTTCGCTTCAAGGCGGCGGTGCAGGCGGCGGTGCGCGTGCAGCCGGGCCTTACGCTGATTGCGGGTGAGGCTGCTGCGCTCGTGCTTGAGGGCGGGCGTGTTGCCGGGCTTGAGCTTGCCGACGGCACAATGTTTCACGTGAAACATATTGTCCTGTGCACCGGCACATTCCTCGGCGGCATCCTGTTTCGCGGTGAGGAACGGTTTGAGGGCGGGCGCATCGGGGAGAATGCTGCCCATCGCCTCGCCCAGCAGTTGCGAGGGGCAGACCTGCCGATGGCGCGGCTCAAAACCGGCACGCCGCCTCGGCTGGACGGCCGGACGATTGATTGGGCAGTGCTGGAAGAACAACCCTCTGATGGCGAAGCGTGGACCATGTCCCCGCTGACACCTGCTCGCATCAATCCGCAGGTGTTTTGCGCGATCACGCGGACGACACAAGCCGGGCATGATGCGATCCGTGCCAACCTGCACCGGTCCCCCTTGTTCTCGGGCGCGATTGCGGCGGCGGGGCCGCGCTATTGTCCGTCGATCGAGGACAAGATCCACCGCTTTGGCGACCGGGAAGGGCATCAGATATTCCTCGAACCCGAGGGTCTGGACAGCCATCTTGTCTATCCCAATGGCATCAGCACCTCGTTGCCTGTGGATGTGCAGGTGGAAGTGGTGCGCACCATGCCGGGTTGTGGGCGGGCGGTGATCGTGCAGCCGGGCTATGCGGTGGAGTATGATCACATTGATCCGCGTGCGCTGACGCCGGACTTGCAGGTGCGGGCTATTCCCGGTCTTTATTGTGCCGGACAAATCAATGGGACGACGGGTTATGAGGAGGCCGCCGCGCAAGGGCTGGTTGCGGGGCTGGAGGCTGCTGCCGCTGCGCTCGGCCGGCAGGGACCACGGCTTGACCGGGCCAATTCCTATATCGCGGTGATGGTGGACGATCCGACCTTGCAGGGCGCGTCCGAACCCTACCGCATGCACACCCCCCCCGCCCAAAACCCCCTGCCCCTCCCCGCCAATAATGCGGCGACACGGCTTACCGTGCTCGGCGTCGAGCGCGGGTGCA
>JAGKSZ010000028.1 GCA_018991295.1 Porphyrobacter sp.
TCGTGGGCGGCGTGCTGGTCGACCCGCAAGAGGCCGTCGGCCGCCTCGGCGACGATATAGGTGTTCGCCACCTGCCCGCGGGCGATGCCGAGCGGGTATTGCGCCGCTTCCTCGGGCACGGGGGCCGCGGGTTCCGCGCGGCCCTGGGGCGCTGCTTGGAAGCCCGAGAACGCCGTTGCCGCTTCGCGCAGCAGCAGCCCCTCGCCTTGAGGGACGGGTGCGGAGAGAGGTACTCCGGTCCATGACGCGGGCGTCGCTCCCCCCGTCCCCAAGCCCTCGCGTCCCCGTTGCCCTCCCGCTTCGCTGATCGAAGGCATCAGGGGCTCGCTCACCCAGCGCGCCATCGCCCCGCGATCCGGGGTCTGCGCGCTCCGCCGGTCACCGGTCGCGAGCGCCTGCCTGAGCCCCGAGACGATGAAGCCGCGCACCCCGGCCGAGTCGCGGAAGCGCACCTCGGTCTTGGCGGGGTGCACGTTCACGTCGACATCCTCGGGCGGAATGTCGAGGAACAGCGCCAGCACCGCATGGCGGTCGCGCGCCAGCATGTCGGAATAGGCGCCGCGCACCGCGCCCACCAGCAGGCGGTCCTTCACCGGACGGCCGTTGACGAAAAGATATTGATGATCGGCGACGCCGCGGTTGTAGGTCGGCAGCCCCGCGACACCCGAGAGGCGCATGACGCCGTGCGGCGTGTCGCGCTCGGCGGCGATCTCCACCGCGTTGTCGCGAAGCTCGTGGGCGATGATGCGGGCGACGCGGGTGGCGAGGTCCTCGCCCGCCTGGAGGTCGAGCAGCTTGCGCGTCCCGCTCTCGCCGCTCGCCTCGAGCACGAAGGCGATGTCGGGCCGCGCCATGGCGAGGCGGCGCACCGCGTCGAGGCAGGCGGCCTGCTCGCTGCGCGGACTGCGCAGGAACTTGCGGCGCGCGGGCACCTTGGCGAAGAGCTGCTCGACCCGGATCCGGGTGCCCGGCGGGAGCGCGGCGGGCACGTCCTCGAGAAGTTCGCCGTGATCGACCACGCGCCGCCAGCCCTCGCCCGATCCGCGCTCGCGGCTTTCGAGCGTCAGGCGCGCGACGCTCGCGATCGAGGGCAGCGCCTCGCCGCGGAAGCCGAGCGTGACGACGCGCTCGATCGCCTCCTCCTCGCCGATCAGCGCGGGCGGCAGCTTGGAGGTGGCATGGCGTTCGAGCGCCAGCGCCATCGCGCCCCGGTCCATCCCGCAGCCGTCGTCGCTCACCTCGATGCGCGCGAGGCCGCCGTCGACGAGGCTGATCGCGATTCGCGCCGCGCCCGCGTCGATCGCGTTCTCGACCAGCTCCTTGAGCGCCGCCGCCGGGCGCTCGACCACCTCGCCCGCGGCGATGCGGTCGACCAGATGCGAGGGAAGGCGGCGGATTTCGGGCATTTGATCGCAGGCTAGCGGCAAGGGACCGCGAATTCGAGGGCCATCCCCCGATAATCACCATCTGCGCCGAGAAATATTTTGGCCTTTTGCGCGCGGATTCGCTAGGCGCGGCGCATCATGTCATAAGCGGGCCGGAAAGCCTGCGCGTCGGGCCTCTTTCCAGCGCGCGCCCTTGCCTGCCACCACCAACATTGGGATCACGATGAGCTTCCTGTCGAATTTCTTCAGCTTCCGTTCGCAAAACATGGCCATCGACCTCGGCACAGCCAACACGCTGGTTTATGTGCAGGATCAGGGGATCGTGCTGAACGAGCCGTCGGTGGTCGCAATCGAGACGATCAACGGCATTCGCCGGGTCAAGGCCGTGGGCAACGATGCCAAGATGATGATGGGCAAGACCCCGGACAACATCGAAGCGATCCGCCCGCTGCGCGACGGCGTGATTGCCGACATCGAAGTGGCCGAACAGATGATCAAGCACTTCATCCAGAAGGTGCACGGCAAGAAGTCGATGTTCCGCTATCCGGAAATCGTGATCTGTGTGCCATCGGGCTCGACCTCGGTCGAACGCCGCGCGATCCGCGATGCTGCCTCGAACGCGGGCGCTTCGGATGTGCACCTGATCCTCGAACCCATGGCTGCGGCCATCGGTGCCGACATGCCCGTGACCGAGCCGGTGGGTTCGATGGTGGTCGACATTGGCGGCGGCACCACCGAGGTCGCCGTTCTCAGCTTGCGCGGCCTCGCTTACACCACTTCGGTGCGCACCGGGGGCGACAAGATGGACGAAGCCATCGTTTCCTATGTGCGCCGCCACCACAACCTGCTGATCGGCGATGCCACCGCGGAACGCATCAAGAAGGATTACGGCATCGCCATGATCCCCGACGACGGCGTGGGCGAGACGATCACCCTGAAGGGCCGCGATCTGGTGAACGGCGTGCCCAAGGAAATCACCATCAATCAGGCACACGTAGCCGAAGCCCTGTCCGAACCCATCGGCGCCATCGTTGAAGGCGTGCGGATCGCGCTGGAAAACACCGCGCCTGAACTTGCAGCCGACATCGTCGATCAGGGCATCGTGCTGACTGGCGGCGGCGCGCTGATCCGGCGCCTGGACGAGCATCTGCGCGAGGAAACGGGCCTGCCGGTTTCGGTTGCCGAAGATCCGCTGACCTGCGTTGCCATCGGCACGGGCCGTGCCATGGAAGACCCGGTCTATCGCGGCGTGCTGATGACCGCGTGACCTGCATGCGTGTGAGCCGGTCGCAGCGGCAGAAGGGACACTAAAGCCATGGCGCCCCCCTCTTCGCGCCGCTCCGGCTTCTCGAAGAAAGCGCAGTTTTCGCTGTTCACCGGCTATCTTCTGGCCGGTGCGGCAGCATTGCTGGGGGCGGTGCTGCTGACGCTTTCGCTGTGGCAACCGGCAGCCTTTGCCCCTTTGCGCGGTGTTGCCGGCGACGTTGTCACCCCTGCCGCGACCGGCACGGCCACGGCGCGGGCTGGTGGTCAGGGGATTTTCGCCAGCATCGCGGGCTATTTCAACGCCGGCGCGCAAAACGCCGAACTGCGCCGCGAGAACGAACTGGCCCGCATTCGCCTTGCCGAAGCCGATGCTATCGCCGCCGAAAATCGCCGACTGAAGGGCTTGCTTGGGCTTCGCGATGGCGAAAGCAAGCCGGTGGCCGTAGCGCGCCTTGTCGGATCGACGGCAACCAGCGGACGGCGCCATGCCTTTCTGAGCGCGGGCTCGGCTCAAGGCGTGCGCTCCGGGATGCCGGTGTTGTCCGAACGCGGCGTGATTGGCCGGGTGCTGGAAACCGGACGCAATTCTGCGCGCGTACTGCTTCTCACCGATAGCGAAAGCGTGCTGCCGGTCCGCCGCGCAACGGATAACGTGATCGCCTTTGCCGAAGGGCGCGGTGACGGGCTGCTGCGCATCCGCCTTGTCAATCTCGGCGTCAATCCGCTCAAGGTGGGTGACATGATGGTGACCAGCGGCGCGGGCGGATATTACCGGCCCGGCGTGGCGGTGGCAGTGATTGCAAAGATCACGGCGGACGGCGGCATCGCGCGCCTTGTGGCAGAACCTGCCGCAACCAACTTCGTCTCGGTTCTGCCGGTGCATGAAGCAACCGCGGTGGCCGCACTGGAAGGGATGGACATTGGTGCTCCTGATGCCTCCCCCTCGCCTGCAGCCTCAACCTCAGCCTCAGCCTCTGCGGCAGCGGCGGCGACAGCGGAGGAGTGATGGAGCGGCTCGATCCCCGCGCGCGTTCGGATATCTATGGCAGCCGCATCAATCGCGCGCCCTATCCCTGGCGTGTGCGACTTGTGCCCTATGCCTCGATCATGACCGCATCGCTGCTTCCCGTACTGTTGATCGCTGACACGATGCCGATGCTGCCCTCGCTGGGGTTTCTGGTGTTGCTGGCCTGGCGCATGGTGCGCCCCGGGCTGATGCCGCTGTGGGCGGGTGCGCCGCTTGGTGCGTTTGATGATCTGGTGAGCGGTCTGCCCTTTGGCTGCGCCATCTTCCTGTGGTCATTGGCGATGATCGCCATCGAACTGATCGAAACCCGCTTTCCCTGGCGCGGGTTCTGGCAGGATTGGTTTGCCGCAAGTGTTTTTGCGGTGATCTACTGGCTGGCGACCCTGCTGTTCTCAGGAGCTAGCATCACGCCGGAAATGGTCGGTGTCGCAGCTCCTCAGGCCTTGATTGCTGTGCTGCTCTATCCGATCATCACGCGCATGGTAGCAGGGCTTGACCGCTTCCGTCTCGCCCGCGCGCGGAAGCTCGATTGATGAAGATCCCATTCCTGCAAGGCGCCCCCCAAAAGGCGGCCAAGATGATCAACGCGTCAATCCTGCGCGCCACATTCGATCGGCGCGCGGTGGTGATCGGCGCGGTGCAGGGCGGGATCGGCGTCATGCTGGCGCTGCGTCTGGGCTATCTATCGGTCGCAGAGAACGAGAAGTACCGTCTCCAGTCTGAGAGCAACCGGGTCAACCTCACTTTGATCCCGCCACGGCGGGGCTGGATCCTTGATAGGGACGGGGCGCCGCTGGCATCGAACCGGGCCGATTTCCGGGTTGACCTGATCCCCGAACGTTTGGTCGATGCCGAAGGCACGATCGACCGTCTTGGAGAATTGCTCTCGCTTGAACCTGCGCGGATTGCGGACATCAAGGACAAGGTCGCCACATCGCGCGGCTTTGCTCCGGTCGAGGTGGCGAGCGGCCTCAGATACGAGGATTTCGCCGCGCTCAGCGTGCGCCTGCCCGATCTGCCCGGTGTTGTTCCGCAGCGTGGCTTTTCGCGTTTCTACCCCACCGCCTCCAGCGTGGGCCACCTGATCGGCTATGTCGGCCCAGCCTCGGCCGAAGAATATGAGAAGGAGCCCAACCCGCTGCTGATTACGCCGGGCTACAAGATCGGCAAGGACGGGCTCGAAAAGCAGTTCGAGAAGGATCTGCGCGGCGTGCCCGGCGCGCGGCGGGTGGAGGTGACCGCGGGCGGGCGCATCGTGCGCGATCTCGAAACGCGCGAGGACATACAGGGGCAACCGGTGCGCCTGACTATTGATGGTCCGCTTCAGGATTATGCGGCGCGCCGCATCGGTCTGGAAAGCGGGTCGGTGGTCGTCATGGACTGTCGCAGCGGCGATCTTTTGTGCATGGCCTCGATGCCGAGCTTCGACCCCAACTCTTTCTCCGACGGTATCGGCGGGGTGGAATATGCCATGCTGCGCGACGATGAACGCGTGCCGCTGCGCAACAAGGTGCTGAAAGGGCTCTACCCGCCCGGTTCCACCGTCAAGCCGATGGTTTCGATGGCGCTGATGCAGGCTGGCGTCGATCCGAACGAGACCGTCTATTGCGGCGGGGGGCTGCGCGTGGGCAACCGCGTGTTCGGCTGCTGGAACAGGCGCGGGCACGGCGCGGTCGATATGGCCAAGGGCATCTACCAGAGCTGCGATGTCTATTTCTATGCCATGGCCCAGCGGGTCGGCATGGACCCGATTGCGGCGATGGCGCGCCGCTGCGGACTGGGACAGGAATTTCCTCTCCCCGTCATCAGCCAGTTCTTCGGCACCGTGCCTGACCCTGCTTGGAAGATGAAGAAGTGGGGCCGGGAATGGCAGACCTTCGATACGGTCAACGCCACTATCGGGCAGGGTTACATGCTCTCCAGCCCGTTGCAGCTGGCGGTTATGGCCTCGCGCCTTGCCACAGGGCGCCATGTGATGCCGCGCCTGACACTCAACACCAAACCGCAGGGCTTCGACAAGATCGATTTCTCCGCCGAGCAGGTTGCCTATGTGCAGAAGGCGATGAGCGATGTGGTCAACGGCCCCGGCACTGCAGGACGCGCGCGCCTGCCCATCGAAGGCGTTCAGATGGCAGGCAAGACGGGAACGGCGCAGGTCGTTTCGCTGTCAATTTCAAACGGAAAATCGGGGCCATGGAAGTACCGCGACCACGGCCTGTTCGTGTTCTTCGCCCCCTATGACAACCCGCGCTATGCCGGTGCGGTCGTGATCGAGCATGGCGGCGGGTCCGGGGCTGCCTATCCGATTGCGCGTGATGTGATGACCTTCCTCTTCGATCCGGCCAAGGGCCTGGAGGCGCTCAACGCACTTGAGGCTGGATGGGGCGGTACGGCGCAGCAGCGTCTCGAACGCCGCTACGCCGCCTATGCCGCCGAGCGCGGCGCAACCGTCAGCCGGCCGCCGCGCCGCGACGAGGAAATCTTTGACAGGGTTGAGGCGGAGGCCCGCCGCGCTGCGACCCAGACTGACGCTATTGCCGGTGAAGTGATTGCTCCCCGGCCCGAGGCCAACCCATCGGCTACCCCGCCGGGCGCTGGTGCAGTCGACCCAGCCCCCGTCCCCGCGCCTGCATCGGCGCCAGCACCAGCTGGCCCGCCCTCCCCTGTTGCCCCGGGCACCAACCCATGAACACGCTTGCCACCCGAAGCGGGATTGTTCCTGAACCGATTGCCCGCCAACCGTGGGAAATGCTCATTCCGCTGATGCTGCTGACGGCATTTGGCGGGCTGGTGCTCTATTCTGCAGGCGGCGGCGCGATGCAGCCCTTTGCCTTGTCGCACTTCATTCGCTTTGGGGTGTTTGCAGTGATGACTGCGATCATTGCGTCCCTCCCACGCGATGCCGTGCGGCTGCTGACCTATCCCTCCTACCTTTTGGTCTTGCTGCTGCTGCTGGCGGTGGAGATCGTGGGTCAGGTCGGCGGGGGAAGCCAACGCTGGCTTGAGGCCGGGCCGATCCGCATCCAGCCCTCCGAGATCATGAAGCCTGCCGTGGTGCTTGCCATGGCACGGTTCTATGAAACGCTCCCGGCCGGGATGATCGGATCCTGGCGCTCGGTGGTGCCTTCGGGCATGCTGATCGTCCTGCCGATTTCGCTGGTTTTGCTTCAACCAGACCTCGGCACATCTGTGGCCATCGCCTTTGGCGGCGTGGTGGTGATGTTTCTGGCAGGCTTGCCCCTTTGGTGGTTTCTCACCGCCGGCGGTCTTGGCATCGCGGCGCTCCCGTTGATCTACTTCTTCGCGCTTCACGATTACCAGCGCGCCCGCGTCACCACCTTTCTCGATCCCGAAAGCGATCCGCTCGGCGCAGGCTACCACATTGCCCAATCCAAGATCGCGATTGGCTCTGGCGGCCTGTTCGGCAAGGGCTTCAATAACGGTACGCAGAGTCACCTCAACTACCTGCCTGAACCACATACCGATTTCGTCTTCGCTTCGATGGCCGAGGAATGGGGGCTGATGGGCGGGCTGTTTGTGCTCGCCATGTATGCACTGATCCTCAAGTGGGGCTGGAAGGTCGCCGCGCAAAGCCAGGACCGTTTCTGCGCCTTGCTGGCCGCAGGCGCGACTGCGACGATCTTCTTCTATATTGCCATCAACCTGCTGATGGTGATGGGCATGGCACCGGCAAAGGGCATTCCGCTGCCTTGGATGAGCCACGGCGGCTCCTCGATGATGACAAACATGATCTGCATCGGCCTGTTGATGATGGTGAACCGCTGGAACAGGGAGGCGCCGCGGCGCGGGCTGACGATCTGATATGCCGCAATTGCGAAAAAGCCTCTTGCCATAAGATCGAGGCGCGCTAAATGCAGCGCCTCACGCGAATCGAGGCACGGTTTCAGTCCTTGATTGCGCTGGCCGCCCCCCTACCAAGGGGACACGGAATGGACGCATAGCTCAGTTGGTAGAGCAGCTGACTCTTAATCAGCGGGTCCTAGGTTCGAGCCCTAGTGCGTCCACCATCCCTTCCAAATTGCACCCCTTGCCGGTCAGCGTTGTGCTTGGTCCGGGTTGATGTGCGTCCGCGCTTTTGCGGTTGTCAATGCGCCTTGCCATCACATCCCGATGTGATAATGCGTGCACATGAGCACATCGACCATCACACGCGTTCGCGATCTTGTCACATCGGGCACAATGACCCGCGCAGGCCTTGCCCGTGCCGCCGGGCTTCATGCCAACACATTGCGCGATTGCGCCGAAGATAGCTGGAACCCCACGGCTGAAACCCTCGCCAAGCTGGAAAGTTTTCTTGAGGCCAATGCCGACAGGCCCGTGCTTGCCACCATCGAGGAAATCATCGACGAGGCGCGCAACGGCCGGATGTATATCCTTGTCGATGATGAAGACCGCGAGAACGAAGGCGATCTTATCATCCCGGCACAAATGGCCACGCCCCAGGCTATCAACTTCATGGCCACCCATGGCCGCGGGCTTATCTGCCTGGCGCTGACCAAGGAACGGGTCGATCACCTTGGCCTTGCCCCCATGAGCCGCAACAACAAGGAATCCATGCAGACCGCCTTCACCATCTCGATCGAGGCAAGGGAAGGCGTTACCACCGGTATCTCCGCGGCAGACCGTGCGCGTACGATTTCAGTCGCGATCGATGCAGCCAAGGGCGCGGATGATATCGTGACCCCCGGCCATGTCTTCCCGCTGATGGCGCGTGACGGTGGCACACTGGTGCGCGCCGGGCATACCGAGGCGGCGGTCGATATCTCTCGGCTTGCGGGCCTCAACCCCTCGGGCGTGATCTGCGAGATCATGAACGAGGACGGGACCATGGCCCGGCTCGACGATCTCATCACCTTTGCACGGCGGCACGACCTCAAGATCGGCACGATCCGCGATCTGATCGCCTAT
>JAGKSZ010000253.1 GCA_018991295.1 Porphyrobacter sp.
CCACGATATCAATTGCGGTCATCGTCTCTTCCGCCTTCCCGGGCTTGACCCGGAACCCCGCTTCTCTTTCATCACAGACGGCGAAAAAGTTAGCGGGGCCCCGGATCCCCGGCCTGCGCCGGGGCAGGCAAGTCCGGGGAGGCGATAAGGGGAGGTGGCAGCCATCCACCCACCTTGCGGTCATGTGCGGGGCAGTTGCGCGATCCCGAATGCGGGCTTGGGCATTTCCGCCCCCAAGCCTCTCCTCCATTCCTGTGGAACAGGGAGAGGCTGGCAAGAGCGATTATGCCAGCGCGGCCTTGTAGAGCGCCAGCAGATCGGCCTCGCCCTTGCTCGCGGCTGCGGCATTATAGGCGGGGCTATCGGGGACCATCCAGCCGTGGTTGCCGGCATAGACTTCGACGATTGCAGTGACATCGGCGGCCTTGGCGGCATCGGCAAAGGGCACCTTGTCAGCCGGGGCCTTGGCGTCATCGTCCTGTGCCACGGCAATCAGCAGGCTCGCATCGACCTTGCCGAGCAGGGCGTGCGGGCTCATCGGGTAATCGGCGCGCACCAGCCCGCCGCCGTGGAAGCTGGCGGCAGCCTTGATGCGGGCGGGAACGGCAGCGGCGCTCCACACGGTGAAGGGCCCGCCCATGCAATAGCCCTGCGTGCCGATGCCCTTGGCGGTATCGACGCTGGGTTGCGTATCGAGCCAGCCGACAATCGCGGCGGCATCGCGCATGATCGCCTCGGCATTCAATTTGCCGCGCCAGGGGCCGACCTTGCCAAAGCCGCCTGCGCTGATGAACCCGGCGAAATCGGGGAACTGTTCGCCTGCGACATCGCGGTAATAGGGGTTCACGACCAGCACGGCATGGCCTTCAGCGGCGAGCAGCCTTGCGATGGTGCGCTTGGCCTCGCGCAGGCCCGCGATATCGGGCCACAGGATCACGGCGGGATGCTTGCCCGTTTCGGGGCGCACGAAATAGGCGTCCATCGTGCCATCGGGGGTGGCGAAGGTGACGGTGTCTTCGGTCAGCCCGGCCAGCGCCGATTGCGCCTGCCCGGCGCTTTCCCCGCCCGCACAGGCGGCCAGCGCCGCAGCCCCGCTCAGCGCGCCGAAATGGCGGCGGCTGATGGCGGTGCGCGCCCATTCTTCGAGTTTGCTTTCATCGCACATCGCATGTCTCCTTGGCACACCCACCCGGTCCGCCTTTTGGCGAGCGGATGCAGGTTCCACAAGCGGGAATGGACAAGCCGTGCGCGGCGCGGCAACATGGCGGCAAAACAGGGAAGGCCAAAGAGCCTATGGGAGCGGGATTGATGGATTTCAGGCGGTGGGCCGCGGGGGCGGCTGTGTTGCTGTCGGCAGGGATGCTGGCCAATTGCAGTCAGATTTTCGGCGGCGGCGAGGCCGGTGAGGGAATCACCACCGCCATGCTGGTGAGCGCGGATGGCGATGGCGCCAACTGGATCAGCCACGGGCGCACCTATTCCGAACAGCGATACTCGCCGCTGGACGGCGTCAACCGCGACAATGTCGGCCAGCTGGGCCTTGCCTGGTTTGCCGATATGGACACGGGCCGGGGGCAGGAAGCAACGCCGCTGGTGATCGACGGCAAGCTCTATCTCACCACCGCGTGGAGCAAGGTGAAGGCCTTTGACGCAACGACCGGCAAGCCCTTGTGGGAGTACGACCCCAAGGTTCCGGGCGAGACGGCGGTCAAGGCCTGCTGCGATGTCGTGAACCGCGGCCTTGCGACCTATGGCGACAAGCTGTTCTTCGGCACGCTGGATGGCCGGCTGATCGCGCTTGACCGGGACAGCGGCAAGGTGGCGTGGGAGACGGTCACGGTCGACCAGTCCAAAAGCTACACCATCACCGGCGCGCCGCGGGTGATCGATGGCAAGGTGATCATCGGCAATGGCGGGGCGGAGTTTGGCGTGCGCGGCTTTGTCGCCGCCTATGATGCGGACACCGGCAAGCAGCTGTGGAAGTTCTACACGGTGCCTGAAGGCGGCCAAGGGGACGATGCGCCCGCGCACCTCCAGAAGGCGGCGGCCACGTGGAACATGGATGTGCTCGGCGCCAATGATGCGATCGGCGGCGGGGGCACGGTGTGGGATTCGATGGCCTACGACCCCGATCTCGATCTGCTCTATATCGGGGTGGGCAACGGCTCTCCGTGGAACCGCGCCTATCGCAGCCCGGGCAAGGACGGGACGGGCGAGGGGGATAACCTCTACCTTTCCAGCATCGTCGCAATCCGGCCGGGCACGGGCGAATATGTGTGGCACTACCAGACCACGCCGGGCGAGACGTGGGATTTCACCGCCACCCAGCACATCATGCTCGCCGACATGGAAATCGAGGGCAAGATGCGCAAGGTGCTGATGCAGGCACCCAAGAACGGCTTCTTCTACGTGATCGACCGCGAGACGGGCAAGTTCATCAGCGCCAAGCCCTATGTCACGGTGAACTGGGCGAGCGGGATCGACCCCAAGACCGGGCGCCCGATCGAAAATCCCGAAACCCGCGTCGACAAGACCGGCAAGCCCGCGATGGTCACGCCCGGCGCGCTGGGCGGGCACAACTGGCACCCGATGGCCTACAGCCCGGCCGAAAACCTCGTCTATATCCCGGCCTTTGAAGCAGGGATGATGTATGCGCCCGAGGCCAACTGGAAGCCTGACCGTGCGCGCGGGTTCAATGTCGGCTTCAACCTTGGCGCGGGCGATCTGCCGCCCGATGGCGGCTTCAGGAAGCAGGTGGCGGGCACATTGAAGGGCATGCTGGTGGCATGGGACCCGGTGGCGCAGAAGGCGCGCTGGACGGTCGAGCATCCCGGCCCGTGGAACGGCGGCCTGCTGGCGACGGGCGGCGGCCTTGTGTTCCAGGGCACCACGGGCAGCGAATTCAACGCCTATGATGCGGCCAATGGCAAGAAGCTGTGGAGCTTTGCCGCGCAGACCGGCGTGGTGGCGCCCCCTGTCACCTACACCGTCAATGGCGAGCAATATGTCGCGGTGCTGGCGGGATGGGGCGGGGCCTATGCCCCGTCGGTCGATGGCGATCTTATTTACCGCCAGGCGCCCGGGCGGGATAACTCGCGCCCCCCGGTGTTCAAGCCCGGCGGCCCCCCCCAGACTCCCCCCCCGCCCCCGCTCGCCCGCCTTCCCCCCCGTCCCCCCCCCACCCCCCCCCCCCCCCCAGGCCC
>JAGKSZ010000254.1 GCA_018991295.1 Porphyrobacter sp.
TGCCCTATTCGGTGCTGCTGGCAACGCTGATCACGCTGGTGACGCTGAACCAGAACTCCGAAGTGGTGGCGATGAAGGCGGCCGGCCTGTCCGCGCACCAGGTGCTGGCCCCGCTGCTGCTGACCGCCGCGCTGGTTTCGGCTGTCAGCTTCGGCTTCAACGAGCGGATCGTCACCCGTGCCAACGCCACGCTGTCGGCATGGCAGGCGGCCGCATATGGCCCGATCCCCGATGCAGGTGCGGGCGCTGCCAAGCCGCGCGCGAATATCTACCTCACCGATGGCAACAACATCCTTGCAGCCACGACGCTGACCGGGGCTGGCAAGGATACCGTGCTGACGGGCGTGACCTGGTACACGCGCGCACCGGGCGGGATCATCCGCGAACAGATCCGCGCCCCCCGCGCAACCTTTGCCGCCCCCGGCTGGCGGCGGGAGGCACCGGCGAAATTCGATGTCTCGGGCGCCGTGACCGAACGCCCCGCCAGTCTGGTGGTGGGCGAAAACCTGACGCCTGAACGGATCATGCTGCAAACGGTCGATGCCGATGCGCAAAGCTTCTGGGAGCTCAAGACCTCGATTGACGCCTATGAGGCGGCCGGGCGCAACACCGATGAAATGCGCGCCAAGTGGTGGCACCGCCTGTCCGGGCCGCTGTCGGCGCTGCTGATGCCGCTCCTGGGTTCTGTCGCCGCCTTTGGCCTTGCGCGATCAGGCCAGCTGTTTGTGCGCGCGATCATCGGCATGGCGCTGGGCTTTGCCTATTTCGTGGTCGATAATGCCGCGCTCGCCATGGGCAGCTTCGGCGGATACCCCCCGCTGCTGGCCGCATGGGCGCCGTTCGCGCTGTTCCTGCTGGTCGGTGAGACGGTGCTGGTCCGGACCGAGGAGTGAGGCCAAGGGGCCAGAACTGGTCGCTGCGCCTTGCCCGGCCCGGCGATGCCGAGGCCATGCCGGGGATCGAGCGTGCCGCAGCGGCGGCATTTGCAGGGGAAGCTGCAATTGATCAGGCCCGCACCCGCGCAGAGGTCGATTACGCCCGCCTGATCCGCCGGGGCCACAGCCTTGTCGCCCATGTCGGCGAGGCGATGGCGGGCTTTCTGGTTGCCCAGCCCTTTTCCCGCGAATTGCACATCTGGGAAATGGACGTCGCCCCCGCCTTTCAGCGGCGCGGGATCGGCGCAGGGCTGGTGCGCGCGGCCCAGATCGATGCGCGCAATACCGGCTTTGCGGCGCTGACCCTCACCACCTCCCGCGACCTTGCCTGGAACGGACCGTTCTACGCCCGGCTCGGCTTTGAGGAAGTCACCGCGCTCGATGCGCATCCGCGCCTTGCAGGCGAACTTGCGAACGAGGTCGATGATGGCCTTCCCGCCGACCGCCGCTGCGCGATGATCTGGTTTTTGGATTAGAACACTTCGGTGGCGCAGACCGCCCGCCCTACGTTTCGCGTCAGCGAAACCGCAAATCAGGAACGCGTGCCCATCGTGCTCCTGGCGATCCGGCCCACCAGCACCAGCATTCCGGGGTGGTTTGCGCCTTCATAGGTCGAACCCGTGCCCAGCTCACGCGCAAGGCGGCGGTGGGCTTCGGGCAGATCGTGATAGGGCATCGAAGGCATAAGGTGGTGCAGCGCATGATAGCGCAGGCCCACCGGCGCCCAGATTTCTGCCGCAAGGCCCGGCGGGGGCACGTTCACGCTGTCGAGAAACTGCGCGGTCACTGTCATCGGCTCGCCCTCGTTCTCCCACAGGTGCGCCACCAGCGTGCGCAGCTGGTTGAGCACTGCGGCAAGCGAAAGGATCGCCAGCGCGGTAGCCAGCGGCTCCCAGCCGAACACGAACAGCGACGCGATCAGCGCCATCGCCCACAGGCTTGCTGCCGCTTCCTGCCAGCGCACGCGGGCGATCAGTTCGCCTTCGGGCGCACGGCGGCGGAATTCGGGGTTGATCGACAGCGAGGAGAACCGCTCCCACACAAACCGCCGCAGCGGCGGCACCAGCAGCCCGATCGGATACAGCACCCCGAAACGCACGATCAGCGCCACCGGCAGCAGCATCGCGACCAGAACGAACAGCGGCAGGCTCCACGGCTTCATCAAGGCCAGCGGCAGATATTCGGGATCTTCCACCGTGCCATATTGCGTGCGCTTGTGGTGGATCACGTGCACGCCTTCATACATGAAGGACGGCGTCAGCATGGGAACGCCCACCAGCAGGTTCCAGCCGGTGCGGAAACCCGGCAGGGCATCGCGGTGGATGTGGGTCAATTCATGAATGAACATCAGCGCGCGGTACAGCGCCAGCGCCGCCACCAGCCCGGCGGCAAGCTTCACCGCAAGGCTTGCCGATATGATCGCTACCGCAATCCCGGCATAGCCCACGCCTGCCGATACCAGCATATCGGGCCAGTAGATCGAAGCCTTCGCCTCCCCCAGCCCCTTGGTCAGATCGCGCGCGGCGCGCAGCATCGCCTTGTCGTCCTCAGCCATGAACTGGGCGCGGGTCGCTTTCGGGGGCGCGCCGGGTGCGGCGGCGGGGATGGTCTGGTGCATGGTCATCGGCATGGATTCCTGAGGCTCGCCCTATCCGAAAACGCAGCTTGAGCCAAACGCGGGTTGTTGGTGACAGTGATCGAACGCCTTGCGCGAATGGCGCGGGCGCTACACAGACACCTTGATCAACCGCAAATACGAGGATGGCGGCGTGACGGATGTGAAAACTCGCGGAGCCGAAATAGTTATCGAACCCGTCACCGACAAGCGCGGTCGGGCGGCCTTCGTCGATATCGGCCGCGCCTTTTCTGACCGGCTCGAACATTTCGTGCCGCAGATCCGCAGCGAACAGATCGAACTGGTCGATCCGGACAAGAACCCGTTTTTCGGCCATGCAAGGGTGCAGCTGTTCATCGCGCGCGCAGGCGGCAGGCAGGTGGGGCGGATATCGGCGCATATTGATGAACTCGCGCTGGCCATGCCGGCCGAACAGGGGTTCGGTCCCGGCACCGGCTTTTTCGGCTATTTCGATGCCGAGGACGAGGGCACAGCGCGCGCGCTGCTGGCAGCGGCCGAAGGCTGGCTGGCTGGCGAAGGAATGACCCGCGTGCTCGGCCCCATTTCGCTGTCGATCTGGGAAGAGCCGGGCCTTCTGGTCAAGGGGCAGGATCATCCGCCGATGATCATGATGGGTCACCACCCCGCCCACTACGCCGGATGGATCGAGGCGGCAGGCTATGCCCGCGCCAAGACGCTTTACACCTATGATCTCGATATCTCGAAGCCCTTCCCCCCGCTGGTGCAGCGGATCGTGCAATCAGGCCACAAGAACGCGCGCATCAATGTGCGGCGGGTGCGCAAGGCCGATTGGGACAACGAGGTGGCGATCATCCTCGGCATCCTCAACGATGCCTGGTCTGACAATTGGGGCTTTGTTCCCTTCAGCCCAGCAGAAGTCGCCTATGCGGGCAAGAAGCTGCGCCCGATCATCAAGGAAGAACTGAACATGATCGCAGA
>JAGKSZ010000255.1 GCA_018991295.1 Porphyrobacter sp.
GCCTTTCCGGCCGCGTCAGCGGCTTCGGAAAGACGCATCAGTGCCGGAACGGCACCAAGCCCGCGCGGCGACTGAGCGTCGCCTTTCCGGCCGCGTCAGCGGCTTCGGAAAGACGCATCAGTGCCCGACGCTCTCCCCGCGCTCCAGCCCCGATGCCGCCAGCTGCGCATCGATCTGGGCCAGCAGGCGTTCGAGACCTTCTGCCGTGTCACTTTCCGCACGCGCCACCAGCACATCCTGCGTGTTCGAGGCGCGCAGCAGCCACCAGCCATCGGCCGTGTTCACGCGCACGCCATCGGTGGCATTGACGCTTTCGACTTCGGGGCCGGGGGCGGTGGTGAGCCGGTGGGTGATTTCGGCCATGGCGGCAAATTTGCGGGCCTCATCCACCTGAAAGCGCAGTTCCGGGGTGTTGAGCATCGCCGGGATGGCCCCGCGCAGTTCGGTAACCGATTTGCCGAGTCGCGCTGTTGCCGCCAGCAGCCGCACGCCTGCGTAAAGCGCATCGTCAAAGCCGTAATAATCATCCGCAAAGAACACATGGCCGCTCATTTCGCCGGCCAGCGGCGCACCTGTTTCCTTCATTTTGGATTTGATCAGCGAATGGCCGGTCTTCCACATCAGCGGCTCTCCGCCCAGCTCCGCCACCCGATCAAACAAGGCGCGGCTGGCCTTCACATCTGCGATAACCGTCGCGCCGGGACGGTTTTTCAGCAGGTCTTCGGCATAGATCATCAACAGCTGATCGCCCCAGATCACCCGCCCCTGACTGTCAATCGCACCGATCCGGTCACCGTCCCCGTCAAAAGCCACTCCAAAATCGAGGTTCTTTGCCGCGACGAGCGCGCGCAAATCGGCAAGGTTAACCTCCACAGTCGGATCAGGATGGTGGTTGGGAAAATGGCCGTCAACTTCAGTAAAGAGCAGATGGTGTTCTCCCGGCAGCCGGGCGGCAAGGGCTTCCAGCGCGGGACCGGCGGCACCGTTGCCCGCATCCCAGCCGATGCGCAGGGTTTCGAGCTTGGCGGTTTCGATACCGCTGAGGCCCTTGAGCAGGCGCTCGACATACTCGCCAAGGATGTCGCGCGTGTGCACAGTGCCGTTGCCGCTGGCGAACGCCCCGTCTGCTGCCAGTTTCCCGAGCTTCTGGATATCGGCGCCGAAGAACGGGCGCCCCAGAAATACCATTTTGAAGCCATTGTAATTGGGGGGATTGTGGCTGCCAGTTATCTGAATGCCGCCATCCACCTGTTCGTCTGAGGCTTCGGCGTAATACAGCATCGGCGTCGGCCCCATGCCGATGCGCACGACATCGCAGCCGCTCGATGTCAGACCTTCGACCAGCGCATGTTCAAGCATGGGCGAACTGATCCGCCCGTCATAACCCACCGCCACGGTCTTGCCCCCGGCATCGCGCAGCAGCGTCCCGAAGGCCCGCCCGATCGCGCGCGCATCATCGGCGCCCAGCGTCTCACCGATGATCCCGCGAATATCGTATTCGCGAAGTACGGTGGGGTGGAAGTGGTGTTGCATGATCAAGAACTTCTCCTTGCCGCCCGGCCGGGCGGTGATCGGGGCCATTGGCGAGGTTTCAGGTCCCCTGCTTCCAACGGATCAACCGGTGCAGACATTCCCCGCCATTTGCTGGACTGACGCAAACCCCTGCCGCGTGATTGTGTCAATGCTGCGATCTGGGCGGCGCAGGCTCAGAGCCCTGAACCATCCTGATGATGGGGGAGTTCATCAAGCAGCAGATCACGCGCCGCATTGGCCTCCTGCATCGCAGCGTTGGTGCCGCCCTTGTCGGGGTGCACCAGCGTGGTCAGCCGGCGGTGCGCGGCGATGATCTCATCACGCCCTGCCCCGTGCTCCACCCCCAACAGCTTGCGCGCACGGAACACCGCCTGACTGCGGGTCGGCGCGGGCCGCAGATAATCCCACGGCCACTTGCCCAGCGCCCAGCGGCAGAAAACGCAGACCACCGCGATAAGGATCAGCGCGCGCAGCATCAGGCCAGCTCCAGCTCACCCTCGCGGGAGAATTCGGGCAGGTGCAGCGCCTTGACCAGCGCGCGCAGTTCCTGCCTTGCGACAAGGTGGCTGGTGCCCAGTTCGCCCAGATGCCCCTTATCGAGCAGCGTCAGGCCCGAGGGGAACAGTTCGCGGTAGATCACGCGTTCGGAAAGGCCCTGCGTGACCCGGAAGCCGACCCGCTTGGACATTTCATTGAGCGCCTTGTGCAAGCGCGCCTGGTTCTTCGCCTCGACGTGGCCGGTGCGGTTGCGCACCACGATCCAGTCCATTTCCGGGCGCTGCTGTTCAATCGTCATCCGGCTGCGCTTCATCCGCGCCTCCCAGATCAGTTCGGCAAAGAAGGACAGCTTCCTGACCTTGAACGTTTCAGCATCGACCTGCCCGATCAGATCGAAATCGACGAAGCTGTCGTTCATCGGCGTCACCAGCGTATCGGCGTGTTCCACCGCAATGCGGGCAAAAGGATCATCGCGCCCCGGATTGTCGATGATGAGGAAATCATGGCTCGCCTCGAGCCGCCGGATCGCCGCGATCAGCTCGCCCGTGGTGTCGCCGCGAAACACCGCGCAATGCGGCGTCGGCAGGGTGAGGCCGCGCTTCTCCAGCGTCGTCAGGCGGTTCTCGATATAGCGGTGCAGCGTGCGCTGCCGCGGGTCGAGGTCGAGCGAGGCCACGCGCGCGCCCTGATAGGCGAGCGCGACCGCGACGTGCACCGCCGTCGTCGACTTGCCGGTGCCGCCCTTCTCGTTGGCGAAGACGATGCGGTGCGCGTGGTGGGGCCGAGACGTGCCATTGTTCGCCGGGATCGGAGCGGATGGAGGCATTGCGGCAGACTTTCCACGGCAGGCGGCTTGAAACACGGCAGGACAGGCCGCTAGGGCCTGTCGCGGCGGTTTATCCTTGGAGGCGCATCGGTGCAAACGGTCAAGACGCTCGACATGTTGAGAACCGCTTTGGCACATTTGCGCGGGGCAGGCGGTGGTGACGGGGCGCGCATCGCGCTGGTGCCGACGATGGGCGCGCTCCACGAGGGCCACCTCACGCTGGTGCGCCGCGCGCGCGCGGAGGCCGATCACGTGGTGGCCTCGATCTTCGTGAACCCGAAGCAGTTCGGCGCCAACGAGGACTTCGGCGCCTATCCCCGCCAGCTGGCCGAGGACGCGGCGATGCTGGAAAGCGAAGGCGTGGCCCTGCTCTGGGCGCCCGATGCCGCCGCGATGTACCCCTCGGGCTTTGCCACCAATGTGAGCGTCGCGGGCGTGAGCGAGGGGCTGTGCGGCGCGGCGCGCCCCGGCCATTTCGACGGCGTTGCGACGGTGGTGCTCAAGCTGTTCAACCAGGTCTCCCCCGACATCGCCTTCTTCGGGGAGAAGGATTACCAGCAGCTCGCCGTGATCCGGGCGATGGCCCGCGATCTCGACCTGACCCGGCCCCACCCGCAGGCGATCATCGGCGTGCCGACCGTGCGCGAGCCGGATGGCCTCGCGATGTCGAGCCGCAACCGCTACCTCTCGCCCGGCGAGCGGGCCGCCGCCGCCGCCCTGCCCCGCGCGATGCGGCAGGCGGTCGCGGACATGGAGAGCGGCACCGAGGTGGCCGGCACGCTGGCCGGTCTGGAGAGCGAATTGCTGGCGGCCGGCTTTTCTAGCATCGATTACGCGGTGCTCGCCGATGCCGCCTCGCTGGAGCCGCTGGCGTCGCTCGGCAAGCAACCGACGCGACTGCTGGTCGCGGCGCGGATCGGCGGCACGCGGCTCATCGACAACATGGCGGTCGTGCCGCGCTAGGCTGATCGCACCGGCAGCGCCGTCGCCAACCCCGAGGTGACGCCCCCCCGCCTCAAGTGGCAATGGCGGGGCGAGCGGGCGGGTATAGCTTAGTGGTAAAGCACCAGCCTTCCAAGCTGGCTATGCGGGTTCGATTCCCGCTACCCGCTCCAGCCCTCCCGACAATCGGCGAAAGAACGTCAGCGCCGCGCCCGGACCGTCAGGACGGCGTGCGCGTCCGGCGGCGTTGTTCGACCAGCTGCGCGAGGCGCACCGAGGCCCCGATCACGCTGGGGCGCGCATAGTCGGCGCCGACACTCGCAGCCGTCGCCCCGGCCTCGGAGAAGAGCCTTCCCCCGACCGAGATCACGGCGAGGTTCTCCGGCGCCGCAGCGCGCGTGTTCGCCACGGTCTCGCGCAGGCGTGCCAGCGCGTGGTGGCGCGGCAGGGCATCGGATAGCCCGATGTCGATCACGTCGGGCCGGCGCGCATTGACCTGGCTGACAAGCTCGCCGTCGGTCTTGGGGAAGGGCATCTCGACCCGCCATCCCGCGTCGGTGAACTGGTCGGCGAGCATGGACGTGCCGAGCATGTGCGCCTCGCCCGGCGCGGTCGCCAGCAGGATGCTGAAACGGCTGTTGCGCAGCGCCCCCGCAGTCGGCGTCGAGCGGATCGCATGGGCGGCGAGCTGGAGCATCGAGAGGCCGATGGTGAGATCGATCTCGCAGCATTCGTCGGCGAGCCAGGCGTCCCCCATGGCGCGCGCGGTCGGTTCGACGAGGCGGGCGAGCAGCGCCTCGCCGGTCCAGCCGTCCTCCGACAGTTGCGACAGCTGGGAGACGAGCCGTGCATCGTCCCCGTCGAGCGCGAGGCGCGCCATGCGCCCCACGTAATCGGCAAGATCATGCGCCGCCTCGCGCGCGGCGGCCAGCGGCTGGGGGCGGTCCTCGGCGCGGCTGTAGAGCAGGAGGTCCCAATCGGAGAACAGGCGGGTGGAGACGACGTGCTCGCTCAGCACCTCGATATGCGAGTGCCGCTTGTCCTCGCGGATCGCGGACCACAGCAGGCGCAGGCCTTCGGGCGGACCCTCGAGCGTCTGCAGGAACTTGCCGTTTTCGTAGAGCAGCATCCCGGTGACGCCGAGGCTGCGGTTGCGGACCCGGGCCTTGTGAACCAGCTCTTCAAGCTCGGAGGTCGAAGGGGTGTAGCACGCCTTGCTCTTGTAGGTCAGACAAGCGATCCAGTTCTGTGGATCCTGCGTGCTTCCGCTGTGTTGCAGCAACGTGTCCCCTCCCAGTTGGCGGCACCGCAAGCGAGCATCCGGCTGGCGGCGCGTTGATCCGGGCGGTCCAAGCTACGCCCGATTCGCCTCACAGCCGCTTGTTCCGGCGGCTGCGTCAGGAGGTTCAGTGTCCGGGATGAGTCACAAATCGTCAAGGCAAAATGACACGTTGATGTGTCGTGCAGCCTTGACCTTTCGGCTAATGCAGGCGGGTCAGTCGCCTTCGAATTCCATGAGCGCGCGCACCGTGATCCCCCCCCCCCCCCCGATCGGAAGAGCCGC
>JAGKSZ010000256.1 GCA_018991295.1 Porphyrobacter sp.
GGGCGGCGCAATCCCGTCGCGAGCGTTGGCCGATTTCGCAATTCCCGAGGCTCAGCTCGTAGCGCGCGCCAATGCGGCGCGGATCATCGCACCTTCAGGGCGAACAGTGGACATGACGATCGGCGACATCGGTTATGTCGGCATGGTCGATCGCGCCGCCTTCGACCCTTACTTGCGTAAGCGCGCCGCCGACGCCGGAGCGGAGAGACTTAGCGGCAAGCTTGACAAGATGAGGGAAGGAGACGGCGGCCTGCTGGAACTGACCGTGGAACCGACGGCCAGAGATGCAGGCCATGAGCCAATCGAGATCAGGGCCAGACGCGTCATCGGTGCAGACGGTGCCAATTCTGCCGTGCGGCGCCTGATGTTCCCGGCTTCCCGCAAGCCGCCCTATGTTTTCGCCTATCACGAGATCGTCGAGAGCCCGTCCAACGCAGATGAGGCCGTCTTTAAGGCCGACCGCTGTGACGTTGTCTATGATGGTCGGATCTCGCCTGACTTCTATGGCTGGGTCTTCCCGCATGGGGGCCACACCAGCATCGGCACGGGCACCGCCGTGAAGGGTCACAACATCAGGGAGGCGACGCGGGCCTTGAAGCTTGCGGCTGGTCTTGGCGACTGTCGAGTCATCCGAAGAGAAGGGGCGCCCTTGCCCTTAAAGCCGATGAAGCGTTGGGACAACGGCCGCAACGTTCTGCTGGCTGGCGACGCCGCAGGTACCGTCGCGCCATCCTCGGGCGAAGGCATCTATTACGCCATGCTTTGCGGAAGACTATCGGCAGACGCCGTGCACAACTCTTTGCTAACGAACAGCGGACGGGCCTTGGCCGACGCGCGTCGGACCTTCATGCGGGCTCATGGCAGGGTCTTCCTGATCCTCGGCATCATGCAGAAGATCTGGTATCGCAACGACAAGCTGCGCGAGAAGTTCGTCGCCATGTGCGCCGATCCCGACGTGCAGCGGCTGACCTGGGAATCCTATCTCAACAAGAAACTCGTCCGCCGCGATCCCCTTGCCCATTTGCGGGTGTTCTTCAAGGATCTCGCCAAGCTGTTCGGCATCCCTGCGGGGCAGAGATGACGGCAACGCTGGCCTTTCTCTTCACGTCCGGCTGGATCAGTGCGGTGGCGATTGCGTTGTTGTGGGCAATCACCCTGGTCATCGCCGGGCGATCACCAGAGCCGCGAGTGACTATTGCCAACCTCGCGCCGAATGCAATCTCTGGAAGTGCGCTTCTCGCCGCGTTCGGGCTGGCCATGCGCCAGACACAGGTTCTTTGGCTGGCGCTGCTGCTGGCGATTTCGCTGGTCGCTTTCCTCATCGATCTGCGGATCAGACTTGCAGATCAGGCCTGCGGATTGAGGCGGCGGACGGACTGATTGAGTGCACCGGCAGCCGTCACCCAGACGAGATAAGGCACGAACAAGACAGAGGCGAGTGGCGCCACAGGCCAGGCAACTAGGATGAACAGCACAATCGAAAGCCAGAGGACGGAAACATCTACGAGCGCGAGGTCCATTCGGCGTATGCCAAAAAAGAAATACGACCAGAGCGCATTGGCTACAATCTGCACGCCCCACAGGGCCATGGGAAGGGACCAGCCAGCAACATCCCAGATCAGCCAGCCTGCATAGCCGATCAGCACGTAAAGGATTGTCCAGACGACAGGAAAGGCCCATTTGGGCGGCGTCCAGCGCGGTTTGCGCAGATTCTCGTACCACTCGCCGGGCTTGAAGACCGCGCCGCTTGAGGCGGCGGCGAGAACGATGACGAGAAAGACGACTGCGGACATGATCCGGCTCCGGGTTGGTTTGCGTATATTGAAGCATATAGCCTGCATTCGGGTTCCAAGCTTGACCTTAAAATGCGAGGCGAACCGCCCGGCGAGTAAACCGGACTGGTCGAATTTCATACCAGCATGACTTCTTACTTCATCCGCGATGCCATGGGAGGATACACATGTCGAGGATAATTGCAGCCGCTTGCACCGTCGCAGCCCTTTTGCTGTCTCAGAATGCTTTCGCGCAGGAAGGTGACGCGGCAGCGGGGGAAGCCGTATTTAAAAAATGCACGGCCTGTCACAACGTCGCCGACGCCAAGCATAAGGTCGGCCCCTCTCTCCAAGGCGTCGTCGGCCGTCAACCCGGTGTGGTCGAGGGCTTCAGATTTTCGAAGGCAATGACGGATTTTGGCGCCGGCAAGGTTTGGGATGACGCACAGCTGGCCGCTTATCTCGAGAATCCACGTGGTGTCGTCAAGGGCACGCGCATGGCTTTCGCCGGTCTGAAGGATCCGAAGGAAGTCGCTGACGTGATAGCCTATCTCAAAACCTTCCCTGCCCCCTGATACCGGGGGGTTCGCTCCGCCGGAAGCTAAAATTCCGGCGGAATCCCGCGCAGAAGTGTAAAAAAAAGTTTACATATCCCTCATCTTCTCCGAATATGCAGATATTGCACCATTCTCAGGCAACCGCCTAACGGATGCGCCAACTTGGCGCTCAGAGAGACAGCGGACCCAGGAGAATTGGGCTCTTTCGTGGGAGGAGAGCACAGTGGGTTTTTCTTTTGCGAATGACGTCGCCACCCCTCTGCTCGACCAGGTGAACGTCCCTGACGACCTGAAAAGCATGGACCATGCGGCGCTCTGTCGTCTTGCGCAGGAATTGCGTGGGGAGACCCTTAGGGTTGTCTCGGAAACCGGCGGTCACCTTGGCTCCAGTCTTGGCGTCATCGAGCTGACGGTTGCCATCCACGCCTCTTTTTCGGCCCCACGCGACACGATCATCTGGGACGTCAGCCACCAGTGCTATCCGCACAAGATCCTCACCGGACGACGAGACCGCATGCGCAGCCTGCGCAAGAAGGACGGCCTCTCTGGATTCACACGTCGCGGCGAGAGCCCCTTCGATCCCTTCGGCGCCGCTCATTCGTCCACGTCGATTTCCGCAGGCCTCGGCTTTGCCACGGCCCGCGACTTGAAGGGGCAAGACGGTCACGTCGTATGCATCATCGGTGACGGCGCGATGTCCGCCGGCATGGCCTTCGAGGCGATGAACAATGCAGGCGCATCGGGGCGCCCTCTGATCGTCATTCTCAACGACAACGACATGTCGATTCCCGCTTCGACCGGCGCCCTCAACCGCCACTTGTCGGACGTCCGCCGGAAAGCTGGTTCGAATGTCGGCAACGTATTCGAGAATTTCGGCTTCGATTATCGCGGCCCAGTCGATGGCCATGATCTCGACGTGCTAATTCCACTTCTGGCAGAGCTTAGGGACGAGAAGGATGGCCCGATCCTCTTGCATGTGGTCACGCGCAAGGGCGCAGGATATGCGCCGGCCGAAGCGGCCGAGGACAAGTATCACGGCGTCAACCCGTTCGATGTGACAACCGGCCAACAGAGCAAGGCAGAAGTGAAGGCCCCAAGCTATACGCGGGTCTTCGCCGACGCCCTGATCGCGGAAGCGGAAACAGATAACCGCATTGTCGCCATCACGGCCGCGATGGCGGCCGGCACCGGTGTCGACCGCTTCGGTGCCGCCTTCCCCGATCGCACCTTCGATGTCGGCATTGCCGAGCAGCACGCGGTGACCTTTGCAGCGGGCCTTGCGGCAGAAGGTATGCGGCCCTTTGCGGCGATTTACTCCACCTTCCTCCAGCGCGCTTACGATCAGGTGGTGCACGATGTGTGCATCCAGAACCTGCCCGTGCGCTTTGCGATCGACCGTGCGGGTCTGGTCGGCGCGGACGGGGCGACGCACGCTGGCTCCTTCGACATCACCTATCTCGCGACGCTCCCTAACATGGTGGTGATGGCCGCCGCTGACGAGGCGGAGCTAGTCCACATGACCTACACGGCGGCCGAATATGACGAAGGCCCGATCGCCTTCCGCTACCCGCGCGGCAACGGCACCGGCGTGCCCCTGCCCGAGGTTCCGGTGAAGCTCGAAATCGGCAAGGGCCGCCTGGTGCGTGAAGGCAGCAAGGTGGCGATCCTGTCGCTGGGCGCCCGCCTGACCGAGGCGCTGAAGGCCGCCGATACGCTGGAGGCCAAGGGGCTTTCGACCACGGTGGCCGACCTGCGCTTTGCCAAGCCGCTGGACGAAGACCTGATCGCCAGGCTGATGCGCAGCCACGAGGTGATCGTGACGGTCGAGGAAGGCGCCATCGGCGGCCTCGGCGCGCATGTGCTGACTTTCGCGAGCGACACGGGGCTGACCGACAACGGCCTCAAGGTCCGCACGCTGCGCCTGCCCGATACCTTCATCGATCACGACGATCCGATGAAGCAGTATGACGAGGCAGGGCTGAATGCGCCGCAGATCGTCGACACGGTCTTGAAGGCGCTGAAGCACAATTCTGCGGGCGTCGAAACCGGCGAAGAGGCGCGTGCCTGATACGCCGGCAGACTGCGCGCCCGAACCTTTCGCGGCGCGTTTCTCCATTGCGAGGCTGCTCCTGTGGGCGATCCCCTCGGCCGGGCTGGCGGTGGTGTGCGCGCCCTTGGCGCTGGGCGGTCTGACAAGCGGCAAGGCAGCTGCTTTCGTGATCGGCCTTGCAGGAGGGGCGGGGCTGCTGTTCTTCGGCCTTATCGCGGTCGTGCAGATGCTGCGCCTGTTCGACCGGCGCCCGCAGGTCATCGTCGACAAGCGCGGGGTCTATGTGCGCTCGCATGGCGAGAAGGTTATCGGCCTGCGCTCGATCAAGGGGCTGCACCGCGATGCGGGCCGCCTTGGCATCACGCTTTACAAGCCATCGAAATACCCCATCGAGCGCCGCCACCGCCAGTTCATCTGGAAAATCAACGGCAGCAGCGCACGCGGGTTCTTCGGAGATGTGTGGATCTGGACGAACATGCTGGACCGCACCACGCCCGCCATCATCGAAGCGATCCTGGCGCACCGGCCCAAAACTGACTTCGAGCGCGAGATGGACGAGATCATCGCCGCCAACCGTTAGGTCGGCAGCCTATCGCCCCGGCTGGGTGATCAGCAGGCTTTCGGGATTGGCGGGAGGCTCCACCGGCCCGGTGCTTTCGGGCGGAGGCGGGGTTTTCGCCTCGGCCTTCAAGGCCTCCAGCTCCTCCAGCCACATCCGGTCCCGCTCCGAGATCGGCTCGCCCTTCAGCATCGCGATATCGCGGCGGCGCTGGGCGAGGTAGGTTTCGCGGCGCAGGCGGTAGGGATCGTCGGAATTGCGGATGCTGGCGATTTCCTCGTCGAATTCCAGCCGCTGATCGAGCCCGTTGACCACGAAATAGCCCGCCGCATAGGCCGGGCGGTTGAAGGGCTTGCCCACCGCAAAGGGCAGCAGCGCCTGATCCAGCGTGCTTCCCACCAGATCGCGCACGCTCGTTGCGCCGGTCACCGGCAGATAGAGATAGGCCCCCGGCCCGACCCCGTAATAGCCCAGCGTATTGGCAAAGCCGTTGCGCCGGTAAGGCAGGCCGATGCCCGGCTTCTTTGCCACATCGAACAATCCGCCAACCCCGATGGTGGTGTTGATCGCCAGCCGCCCCAGCGTCTCGAAGGCCTTGCCGACTTTGCCCTGAAGCAGGAAATTGAGCGCGGCGCTCGGCTCGCCCAGATTGCGCACGACATTGCCAAGGCCATCGCGGATCGGTTCGGGCAGGCCATCGCGATAGGCATAGGCGACCGGTTCAACCAGCGCCTTGTCAACCGCCTGCACCGCACGGTAGCTTTCCTCGTTGATGCGTTCGATGGGATCGGCCTTGGGCGGGCCGACTTGCCCTTCGACGACGATTTCATTGGCCGCCTCCTCATCCTCGGGAGCAGGCGCACCTTCGGGCGGCACCGCGTCCTGCACCGCTGCAAGGCTCCAGACGAGCGGCAGCACCGAAACCGGCGCAGGCGCGGCCGGAGCGGACAGAGAGGCGGGCGGCAGCGGGGCAGCCGACAGCACCGCGCTCAGCAGGGTTGGGGAGGTCGCCAGCAATCCAAAGCCGGGCATGAGTTTCCTTTCCTTGCTCCGCCATGCAAACGGTCATGCCCCCCTGAACATTCCGCCCGCCTGTCAATTTTCGCTTTCTTGCCCTTTATCCGCGCGGCCTATACGCAAGCTGAATTAACGCACGAACTTTGCCTAAGGTTTCCTTTGATGTCCCTGATCCAGATTACCCGCGAGGGCCCCGTCACCATTCTCACGCTCGACCGGGCCGAAACCATGAACCCGCTGGGTGCGCCGGGGGATGGGGATGAATTCGTGGCGGTCGCAAACGCGATCAACCGCGACATGGAATGCCGGGTGGTGATCCTGACCGGCGCGGGCCGTGCCTTCAGCGCGGGCGGCGATGTGAAGGCGATGCGCGACAAGACCGGCACCTTCGGCGGCACCACGCCTGCGATTTCGGATGGCTACCGTGACAATATCCACCAGATGCTGCGCGCGCTTTATGGCCTGCGCGTGCCGGTGATTGCGGCGGTCAATGGCCCGGCGATCGGATTGGGGTGCGATGTCGCCTGCCTTGCCGATATCCGCATCGCCTCCGAAACGGCGAAGTTCGGCGTCACCTTCCTCAAGCTTGGGATCATCCCCGGCGATGGCGGGACGTGGATCCTTCCCCGCGTGATCGGGATGAGCCGTGCAGCAGAGCTGTTCTACACCGGCGATGTGATCGACGCGGCCACCGCCAAGGACTGGGGCCTTGTCAGCCGCGTGGTTGCTCCGGACGCATTGATGGACGAGGCGCGCGCGCTGGCGGGCAGGATCGCTCTCCTGCCGCCCCATTCGCTGCGCCACACCAAGAACCTGCTGCGGCAGGGCCAGCAGACGAGTTACGACACAGCGCTGGAACTTGCCGCCAACACGCAGGCGATGATGCACACCACCGCCGATCACGCCGAAGGTGTGGCCGCGCTGATCGAAAAGCGCCCCGCGGTGTTTACGGGCGAATAATCAGCCCAGCCACTTCCACACGCCCGCCGGGATTCCAGCGCGCCACAGGTGGAGCCATTGGCCCGCCAGCCACAGCACGCTCCCCGCCACCAGCGGCACCGCGCCCACGCTGAACAGCTGGCCGAGGCGCGGCCAATAGGACGTGCGGCTCGACCATTCACCCCATGCCTCGCCCATCAGCGCGGCTTTCTTGCCATCCTGCAACTTCGCGCCGACCAGCGCGAGGATGCCCATTGCAGCGGCGGTGATCATCGTTCGCGTGCTCCAGAACAGCACCATGTGCGAGGCCGCCCAAAGGCCGATGCCCCACATCATCGGGGGGCGGGGGACGCGGAAAACGCCCCTGGGTTCGGCCCGGGCCCGTGCTTCGGCCATCGGGGGGGGGGGGGCGGGGGGGGCCTTTTTTGGCGGGGGGGGGGCCCCGGCCCCCCCCGCGGCCCCCCCCCCAAGAGCCCTTTTTCCCACCCCCCTTCCCGCACACAGACCGCGGGGGGTGTTTTTTAAAGGGGGCCGCCCCCCCACACCCCCCCCCCCCCCCCCCCCCCCGCCCGCCCCCCCCCCCACCCCCCGCCC
>JAGKSZ010000257.1 GCA_018991295.1 Porphyrobacter sp.
CGGCGCGATCGACTTCTCGCCGATGGTGTTCATGATCCTGCTGGTCGCGGTGTCGCGGCTGCTTCAGGGCGTGGCCTACTGATGACCGAGACAATGCAGGTGGCGATGCGGATCGACGGGAAGGGTTTTGCCGCGGCCTTGCGGGCACGGATCGCTGCAGCAGCCGATGCCTTTGCGCTGGCGTCGGGGCGGCGGCCCGGGCTTGCGGTGGTGCTGGTGGGCGATGATGCGGCCAGCCAGGTCTATGTCGGCGCCAAGGCCAAGGCCTGCGCCGAGGCCGGGATCGCCAGTTTCGAGCATCGTCTGCCGGCCACCACGAGCGGCGCGGAACTGCTGACGCTGGTCGAGCGGCTGAACCGCGATCCCGAGGTCGACGGCATCCTTGTCCAGCTGCCCCTACCGCAAGGGCTGGACGAGCAGGCGGTGATCGCCGCGATTGATCCGGACAAGGATGTGGACGGGTTCCACGTCATCAATGCCGGCCGCCTTGCGGTGGGCCAGAAGGGCTTTGTCCCATGCACGCCGCTTGGCTGCCTGATGCTGCTGCAAGATCATCTGGGCGATCTTTCCGGGCTTGATGCGGTGGTGATTGGCCGGTCGAACATCGTCGGCAAGCCGATGGCGCAGCTGCTTACCGATGCCAATGCCACCGTCACCATCGCGCACAGCCGCACCCGGAATTTGCCAGAGGTCGTCCGCCGTGCGGATATCGTGGTGGCGGCAGTGGGCCGTGCGGAGATGGTGCGGGGTGACTGGATCAAGCCGGGCGCGACCGTTATCGATGTCGGCATCAATCGCCTGCCGCCCGCCTCGGAAGGCGCCAAGGGACGGCTGGTGGGCGATGTGGCCTTCGATGAGGCGCTGGGCGTGGCAGGCGCCATTACGCCGGTGCCGGGCGGGGTCGGGCCGATGACCATTGCGGTGCTCTTGCGCAATACGCTGGTTGCCGCGCACGCCCATGCGGGGATGAACGCGCCGGAGGGGCTCTAGTCAAAGTCCGTTCGCCCTGAGCTTGTCGAAGGGCTGCTTTTTCTTCAGGCTGAGGGCGCAAGTAGTGAAAGATAGGGCTTCGACAAGCTCAGCCCGAACGGAGATGTGAATGCGGCCTTTCGCCTGCGCCATGAGCCTCGCCCTCGCAATCGCCCTTGCCGCCTGTGCAGGCAGCGGTGAGCCGCCCAAGCCGAACAAGCGCCAGATGGCGATGATCGACCGCGCGCTGGCGGGCGCTCCGGGTGCAGCCCAGCCGAGCACTATTGTCGCCGCCGAACTCGCCTTTGCCCGCGCCGCGCAGGAGCAGGGGCAATGGACCGCCTTTGCCCAGTTTGCCGCGCCCGGCGCGCTGCTTCACGGGGCCAACGGGCCGTTTCCCATCGCGCCATGGCTCGCCACGCAGGCCAATCCCCCGCAGGCTGTGGCATGGAAGCCGCGCACCGTGGTGATGAGCTGCGATGGGGCGGTGGCGGTCAGTCAGGGCCGTTACCGCGATCCGCAAGGCAAGGTCGGCAATTTCGTGACTGTCTGGGAACGCCAGCCTGACGGGGCCTATCGCTATGTCTTCGATGTCGGCGGCGATGATGTGCCCCAGCCCCCACCCGCGCCCAGGCTGGACGTGCAGGAGGGCGATATCGTCGTCACCGAACTCGATGCCATTCAGGGCCTTGTCGCCACCTGCCCGCGCGGCGGCGTGCCGACCCCGCCCCCGCCCGCAATCCCGCTGGGCGAGGACGGCAAGACCGACGCGCGGCTTTCGAAGGACGGCACCTTGCGCTGGCGCTGGGAACACCGCGCCGATGGCACCCGCTATGCAGCAGCGGAATATTTCTATCAGGGCCGCTGGGTGACCGCGATCGAACAAAGCCTTGTGCCGACCGGCAATTGATGGGAGGGGGCGGCCACCATGGTCCTGACCGAACTTTTCCTGTCTGCTTTTGTCACCCTGTTCGTGGTGATCGACCCGCCGGGGTGCGCGCCGATCTATGCCGGGCTGACCAAGGGCGCGACGCCTCAACAAGCGCGCAGCATGGCGCTGCGGGCGACGGGGATTGCCAGCATCATCCTGCTGATCTTCGCGCTGTTCGGGCAGGAACTGCTGGGCGCGCTGCATATCGAACTCAATTCGTTCCGCATCGCGGGCGGGCTGATGCTGTTCTTCATCGCTTTCGACATGGTCTTCGAAAAGCGCACCCAGCGCCGCGAAAGCCGTGCCGAAAAGATCGCGCAGACGCCCGAGATCGAGGATGTTTCGGTCTTCCCCATGGCCATGCCGATGCTCGCCGGGCCGGGCGCCATCGCCGCGATCATGCTGTTGATGAACGAGGCGGAAGGCTGGCCGCAAATGATCGAAGTGCTGGCCGCGCTTGCCGCAGTGCTGGCGATCACGGCAGCGGCGCTGGTGGCGGCGGGGCCGCTGATCCGCTTGCTGGGCGACAAGGTGGAGGCGGTCATCACCCGCCTGCTTGGCGTGCTGCTGGCCGCGCTTGCCGCGCAATATGTGATTGACGGCCTCAAGGGCAGTTTCGGGCTCTAGCTTGCCGCCTTCGGGCGCTCTATGGGCGCAAAGGCAATCAGACAGGATCATCCATGTTCAAGCATTTCGGCGGTTCGCTGCTGTTCACTCTTGCCGGCCTTGCCCTGGGCGGCTGGTATGGCTGGGAGTTGACCGGCTCTGTCAATGGAATGCTGGGGATCGTGTGGATCTGCGCCGTGCTGGCGGTGCTGGAAGTGTCGCTGTCTTTCGATAATGCCGCGGTCAACGCCTCGATCCTCAAGGATATGGACCCGGTCTGGCAGCAACGCTTCCTGACCTGGGGCATCGCGATTGCAGTGTTCGGGATGCGCATCGTCTTCCCGCTGGTGATCGTGATGGTGGCCGCTTCCCTTGGCCCGGTCGAAGCGATGAAGCTCGCCCTCAATGAACCTGCCGAATATCAGCGCATCGTCTCCGAGGCGCATGTCGGGTTGATGGGTTTTGGCGGGGCGTTCCTCGGGATGGTCGGCCTCAAGTATTTCTTCGATTCCGAAAAGGACGTGAACTGGATCGAGGCGATCGAACGCCCGCTTGCCAAGGTCGCCAATATCGAGGCGATTGCCATCGGCGTGGTGCTGGCCGGGACCTGGGCTGTGGCGAGCGTGCTGCCGGAGGAAGAGGCGCTGACCTTCCTGATCGCGGCGATTGCGGGCCTGCTCACCTATCTCGCGGTCGAGATCGTCAACCACGTGCTCGAACCGCCCACGCCCACCACCGGCGATGTGGCCAAGGCGGGCTTCGGGGCGTTCCTGTATCTTGAAGTGCTCGACGCCAGCTTCTCGTTTGACGGGGTGATCGGGGCCTTCGCGCTCACCAACAACCTCATCATCATCGCCATCGGCCTTGGCATCGGCGCGATGTTCGTGCGTTCGATGACGATCTTTCTCGTCAACAAGGGCACGATGAGCGAATACCGCTATCTCGAACACGGCGCGTTCTATGCGATCATCGCGCTGGCGGTGATCATGTATCTGAACACCTTCGTGCACATCCCCGAAGTCATCACCGGGGTGATCGGCGCGGTGCTGATTGGCCTCGCCTTCTGGTCTTCGGTCAGGTGGAACAGGGCCAACGCCGCTGACCACCCAGAGGATGCCCTGCGTTAGGCCCAGTCGCCCAGCAGGGGCGAGAATTCGTCCACCCGGATCAGCTGCCACACCCCGCCGGTAAGGTAGGGATCATCCGCCAGAATGGCGCGGGCGGCAGCTTCATCCTCGGCCTTCACGATCAGCAGCGAACCGATGATCAGCCCATCGGCGCGCTTCAGCGGACCGACGATCACGAAATGCTCGGCATTGGCGTGGATGAATTCGAGATGTGCGGGCCGGTGAATTGCGCGCAGCCGTCCGCCGTCTTCGCCGTCACGGCAGTGAAAGCAGAACATCCGCATGATGGTGTGAAGCCCCTGTTGATCGCGCAGCGCCAAGGCTACCCGCACGCCGATGCACGGGTCAAGCAGGGCGGTTGCAAAGAGCGCGCTTGAAGCGCAGCCTCATGGCGTTCAGAGGGCCGCTTCGCCCCTTCGAATCGTTTCAGGTGAAACCAGATGGCAGATTTCTCGCCCGCCCCCGGCCTTGACCGCACCGACCTGCGCCGCGCTTATGCTCAGGACGAGGAAGCCTGCATTGCCGAGCGGCTCGAACAGGCTGCGCCCGCAGCCAGGGTCCACGCCGAGGCCGCCCGCCTTGCGGTGCAGCTGATCGAAGGCGCGCGCGGCAAGAAGGCGAGCGGGATCGACGCGTTCCTCCAGCAATATGGCCTCGATACCGAAGAAGGCATCGCCCTGATGTGCCTTGCCGAGGCGCTGCTGCGCGTGCCCGATGCGGCCACGGCGGACGCGCTGATCAAGGACAAGATCGGCAGCATCGACTGGGGCGATCACCTTGGGGAAAGCTCCTCCACCTTCGTCAACGCGGCGACCTTTTCGCTGATGCTGACCGGCGAAGTGCTTGACCCGCCAGATGCGCGGCAGAAGGGGCTGGGCAGCGCCTTCAAGCGCGCCATGAACCGGCTGGGCGAGCCGGTGATCCGCACCGCCACGGCACAGGCGATGAAAATCCTCGGCGGCCAGTTCGTATTCGGTCGCACCATCGACGAGGCACTGAAGCGCGCCGCACCCGAGCGCGCGCGGGGGATCACCCATTCCTTCGACATGCTGGGCGAAGCGGCGATGACCTTTGCCGATGCCGAGAAATACCGCCTAAGCTACGAGGCCGCGCTTACCCGGCTGGCGCGTGAAGCAGGGGCGGGCGTGGCCGGCTCGCCGGGGATTTCGGTGAAGCTTTCGGCGCTTCACCCCAAGTACAATATCTTCCACGCCGATGAGGCCAAGGCCGCGATGATCCCGGTGATCCGCGATCTCGCGATCCGCGCGCGGGATGCCGACATTCACTTCACCATCGATGCCGAGGAAGCCGAACGGCTCGAACTCAGCATGGACATCATCGAAGCCCTTGTGGCCGATGATGATCTGTTCCGCCGCCCCGATGGCAGCCGGTGGGAGGGCTTTGGCCTTGCCATTCAGGCCTATCAGAAGCGCGGTCTTTGGGTGTGCGACTGGGCGGGCAAGCTGGCGCGGCGGCATGGCCGCAAGCTCTTCGTGCGGCTGGTGAAGGGCGCTTACTGGGACAGCGAGGTGAAGCTGGCGCAGGTGGGCGGCTATACCGATTACCCCGTCTTCACCCGCAAGGTTGCCACTGACGTGAGCTACCTCGCCTGCGCGGCGCGATTGTTCGAACACGCCGATGTGATCCGCCCGGCCTTTGCTACGCACAACGCCTATACGATTGCCGCGATCAAGCATCTTGCAGCGGGCTATTCGGCCTCAAGTAGCGAAGCGGTAGGCCAACCAAGACTCTTCGAGTTTCAACGCCTCCACGGGATGGGCGAGGAGGTCTATGACGCGCTCCACGCGCTGGAGGGCAATAGCCGCACACCGGTGCGCATCTATGCGCCGGTCGGCGGGCACAAGGAACTGCTCGCCTATCTGGTGCGCCGCCTGCTGGA
>JAGKSZ010000029.1 GCA_018991295.1 Porphyrobacter sp.
CAGCAGCGCGGCCTGCGTTTTGGGGGGCGTGCGGTTCAGTTCATCGGCCAGCAGCAGGTTGGTGAACACCGGGCCTTTCTGGAAGCGGAACGACCGGTGGCCGGTGCCGTGATCCTCCTCCAGAAGTTCGGTGCCGAGGATGTCGGACGGCATCAGATCGGGGGTGAATTGCACGCGGCGGAAATCGAGTTCCAGCGCCTCGCCCAGCGTCCTCACCAGCAACGTCTTGCCGAGCCCCGGCACGCCTTCGAGCAGGCAGTGCCCGCCGGCCAGAAGGCCGATCAGCAATTGTTCGACCACATCTTCCTGCCCGACAATCGCCGTGCCGATGGCGCGTTTCAGATCATCGATACGGCCGATGCGCTGTTCGATTGCCGCAGCATCTGCCGCGCTGTGCTGTGCCACTATGCCAGACCCTTCAATTGCTGAGCGCGTACATGATGATGTTCACCCCGAAGCGGGTGTTGTCTTCGGCAAGAAAGCGCTTGTTGCGCCAGTCGTAATCCCATTCGCAGCCGTAATCCTTGTTGCTGTAAAGCAAGCCGAGGCGGCCATTGATGGTGATGCCCTTGAGGTAATCGTGGATGAGGTCATCGCCCCAGCCGTTGAGTTCAAACGAGGTCGCCGGCGGGCCTGAAAACTTGAAGAAGCTGGAATAGATCGGGTGATCATTCGGCAGCTTCTTCAGCGCGGAAGGCCCGAAGATCGCGGCCATCTGCGCTTCGAAGGACTTGGCGAACAGCCCGTCGATATCGTGGTTGCAATCATCCACGAACACGAAGCCGCCGTTCCTCACATAGCGTTCGAAATTGCGGCGCTCCGCTTCGGAAAATTCGACCGCCTTGTGCCCCGCCAGATAGCAGAACGGGGCGGCCAGCATCGCCGGATCGGCAAGCGCCACGACCCGTTCCTGCGGATCGACGCGCAGGGTGGTGTAATCCACCAGCGAGGTGATGAGGTTGGCCGGCATGCGCTGGTCCACGTCCCAATCGCCCGAATTGTACTTGAGGCGGGTGAACCAGAAATCATAGCCCCCCCGAGCCGCCTCGCGCGCCTTGCTCTGTGCGACCAGAGGCCCTGCCAGCGCCGCGCCTGCCAGCCCTGCCGCAGCACGGCGCAGGAACGCGGCGCGGGTCATGGCTGTGCTGCTCATGATACCCGCGCCGCCATTCCAGGCGTCAGACCGCGTCGGACAGCGAGGTGAAGGTGAAGTCCCGGATCTTCATCGGCGGCAGCAGCATCGAGCCGCCTTCATCCGCCTTCACCCGCACCGCCCGGCCCAGCTCTTCGATGTTGTTGAGCATGATCACCGGGCTTTCGTTGAAGCGGAAGTTCTTGATCGGATACTTCAGCTGGCCGTTCTCGATGTAGAAGGTGCCATCGCGGGTGAGGCCGGTCAGCAGCACGGTCTGCGGATCGACCATGCGGATGTACCAGGTGCGGGTCAGAAGGATGCCGCGTTCGGTGCCCGCGATGAGGTCAGCGGTCGACTTGCTGCCGCCTTCCATGATGACATTGCCCCAGCCGGCCTTTTCAGGCTTGCCCTGCTTTTGTGCCCAGTACCGCGAATACTCGAGATTGGCGACCTTGCCGCCTTCGATGATCGCAGTCTTTTCGCGGGGCAAGCCATCGCCGCCCCACGGCGGGGCCGGGCACGGCGGGGGCCAGGGACCGGTGTAGATATTGCCGCGCGGACCCATGATCTGCTCGCCGATCTTGTGGCCGCCGCCCTGCTTCGAGAGGAAACTGCGCCCTTCATCGGCTGCGCGGGCATCGAAGAAGTTCATCATGAAGCTGATGAGCCCCGCCGCTGCCGCCGGCTCAAGGATCACGGTGTACTTGCCCGGCTCCAGCGCCTGCGCATCGACCGATGCGGCCGCCTTGCGCATCGCGATCTGCACATCCTTGGCCGCATCGAAGGTTTCGATGTTCTGGACATTGGTGCCCACCCACCCCGATCCGCGCCCGTCTTCGGTGCGCACGGTGCAGGTGTAATCCGCGATGGTCGATTGCTGGTAGCCGAAATTCCCATTGGAATTGGCATGGGCAAAGAAGGTGTGCCCATCTTCAAGGAAGCCCGCCGCAATCAGCCCGCGTTCGCGGCACGGCAGGATCGAGGCTTCGGCAATCTTGGCCCGCGCTTCGGCAGTCAGGGCAGCGGTGGCGGCGCTGAAGGTTTCGGTGGGCCGGTAGGTCTGCTGGCCCACGGGCGCCACGAATTCCGGGTTCTCCGGCGCAAGCTTGGCGAGGTCTTCGGCGCGGCGCACCACGCGTTCAAGCGAGGCATCGTCGAACTGGTTGATCGAGGCCGTGCCCACGCGCTTGCCAAAGGCAACCTGCACGCCCAGCTCGATATCATCCACTACCCCTGCGGTGGAGATATCGTTGCGGGCAAAGCGCACATTGCCCTGAATGCCGCCGCCCAGCGTGGCGATGGTGGAATCGGCGGTCGAGAAGGCGATCACCTTGTCGAGGATGGCCTTGGCCTGGCTTTCCGAAAGGATGCTCATGTCGATTGTCTCCTTATCGCGCGCTTAGCCGAGCGACCGGGCGGTGTTGATGACGTTGATCCCGTCGAAACGGGTGGTCGAGGAACCGTGGCTCACAGCCGAAACCTGGCTCGGCTGGCCCTTGCCGTCGAAGAACGACCCGAACATCCGGTAATCGCTTTCATCGCAGATCGCCGAACACGCGCCCCAGAATTCGGGCGTGCGCATCTGGTAGGCGACATCCTCGATCATCGGGCCAAGCTTGCCGTTCTTGATTTCGTAGAACACCGTCCCGCCGAACTGCGCGTTGTAACGCTGCTGATCGATCGAGAAGCTGCCGCGCCCGGCGATGTAGATGCCGTTTTCGACGCCGGCGATCATGTCGGCAGGGCTCATCTTGGTCTTGCCCGGCGCAAGGCTGACATTGGCCATGCGCTGGAACTGGACGGAGGACCAGCTGTCGGCATAGCAGCACCCGTCCGAGGCATCCTTGCCCACGATATGCGCCTGATCGCGGATGGTCTGGTAATCGACAAGGATGCCGTCCTTGACCAGATCCCAGCGTTTGCACTTCACGCCTTCATCATCATAGGCGACCGCGCCGAGCGATCCGACCTGCGTCTTGTCGGCAAACAGGTTCACGATCTCGCTGCCATACTTGAAGGCAGCATCGCGCTTGTCGAGCGTGGCAAAGCTGGTGCCCGCGTAGTTCGCCTCATACCCGAGCACACGGTCGAGTTCGAGCGGGTGGCCCACGCTTTCGTGGATGGTGAGGCCAAGGTGATTGGGATCGAGCACCAGATCATACTTGCCCGGCTTCACCGAAGGCGCCTTCAATTTGGCCTGCGCATCGCGCGCGGCGGCCACGGCGTCTTCCTTCATGTCATAGGACATGCCGTAGGTGGTAAGGCCGTTGGACAGCACGAACTTGTCCTCAGCGCGGCCATCCATGTATTCATAGCCAAGGCCCATCGGCGCCGAGAGGCCTTCGCGCGAACGGAACTTGCCGGTGGTGGTATCGACCGCCGTGACCGTGAAGGGCGCCCAGATGCGGTGCACATCCTGATCGATGTAGGAACCATCGGTCGAGGCGAAATACTTCTGCTCGTTGACGAGGAACAGCAGCGAATTGACGAAGTTTGCGCCAGCGGACAGCGCCGCATCATTGACGCTCATCAGCAGATCGACCTTGTCGGCGATCGGCACTTCCATCGCGTTCTTCTTGATCGGGGTGCGCCAGCTGACCTCGCCCACGCCCGGCGTTGCCGCCAGTTTCACAGGGGCAGACTGGATGCGGGCATTGGCCTTGGCCATCGCAGTCGCCTGCCGCGCGGCATTGGCGACTGCTTCCGGGGTCATGTCATTGGTGGCGGCAAAGCCCCATGCCCCGTCCGCAATCACGCGCACGCCCGTGCCGGTGCTTTCGGTGTTGACGATGTTCTGGACATTGCGTTCGCGGGTGATGACGAACTGGCGCAGATAGCGCCCGACGCGCACATCGCAGTAGCTTGCGCCAGCGCCCGTCGCCGCCGACAGCGCGGCATCGGCCAGCGTCTTTTTCACGGCGATGTCGATCTGATCCTGCAACTGGCTGGCGGCAATGGCCTTGCCGAAGATGGAGGGCGACAGCGCGGCACCTGTGAAAAAGGTGCTGAGCGCCAAGAAATCCCTTCGGTCCATGCGAAAAACTCCCCGGTGCGGCCAGCCATCCATCGGGGAATCCGAAGGGTGTTCCGGCGTTGGCTTTCTTAAGGTCGGCAAGAGAGGCAGCCGCGTTTGCCACGCGCCGCTTTCCCCTGATGGTGCAGCACTATCAACCGGCTTGGCGGGCAGGGCAAGAGAGCCGACGAAGTGCCCGATGTTATCGACGAACGGGGAAGCAGGCCAAGGCGGCGCTGGCGCGGCGTGTCAGCCGCCGCCGGTGGCCGCACCATAGCGGGCCGAGACCTTGTCCCAGTCCACCACCTGCCACCACCCGTCGAGGTAATCGGCGCGGCGGTTCTGCCATTTGAGATAATAGGCGTGTTCCCACACATCATTGCCGAGGATCGGGGTGCCCTTGACCTCGGCCACATCCATCAGCGGATTATCCTGATTGGGGGTCGAAGTGATGGCGAGCTTGCCGTCTGCCCCCACGATCAGCCACACCCAGCCCGAACCAAAGCGCGCCGTGCCGGCGGCGCGGAAGGCGGATTTGAAGGCGTCCAGCGATCCGAACTGCGCCTCGATCGCTGCGGCCAGCTGCGGGGAAATGGCGCCGACCTTGTCGGCAGGGGCCATGGTTTCCCAGAAGAAGGTGTGGTTCCAGTGCCCGCCGGCATTGTTGCGCACCGCGGCAGGCAGCGTGCCTGCGCGGGCCGCGAGGGTTTCGAGCGGCAGCCCCGCCAGCGCCGGATCGGCGGCGACCGCCTTGTTGAGATTATCGACATAGGCCTGATGGTGCTTGCCGTGGTGGATGCGCATGGTTGTCGCATCGATCACCGGTTCAAGCGCGTCCGGCGCATAGGGCAGCGGGGCGAGGGTGAAGGCGGCAGGCGCAGGCGCGCTGGCGGCGGTCTGGGCGGCGATGGGCGCGCTGGCAATCGGCAGCACGGCGGCAGCGGCAAGCACCGCGGCGGCGGGGCGCAGCATCAGGCGGAAGGGGCGGGGCATGGGGGTCTCCTCGGGCAGGCAAGGCAAATGGGGGGTGCGGCGCTGTGTGGCACAGGGGGCGCGGCCTTTACACCCCGCAAGTTGCCCCGCGTGCCGATTTTGGTGTCCGGGCAGCTGCGGCTCCGGCACCCGCCCGACCCTCTCCACGAGCCACGCTCGGCCCCCCCCCGCCCCCCCCCCCCCGCCCCGACCCCCCCCCACCACCCC
>JAGKSZ010000258.1 GCA_018991295.1 Porphyrobacter sp.
GATGCGATCGAAGCCTCCACCGCCGCGCTGGTGGCGCCTGCAACGGCCACACCCCGGCAGGAAAGCTTCCTCGGTCACCTCGTCAGCGATCTTGAGGCCGTGGTGGCGCAGGCGGAATATGATACCCGCATCGCCACCCTGAAAGCGCACAAGGCGCGGCTTGAGGAATTGATGAAGGTGGACGATGCCCACGGGCTCGGCAGCAGCCAGCCTGCCAGCCTCGATGCCTACCGCGCGCTGTTCGATACCTTGCCGGTGCCGGGCATCGCCTGGAATTTTCAGGATGATGGCGAATTTGCCGCGCTGCGGGTGCAGGGCCCCAATACCATGCTGATTGCAGCAGTGGGGGACAGCCTGCCCGCCCACTTCCCCCTGACCGAGGCCGCCTATGCCGCCGTGGTGAATGGCGACACGCTGGCAAGCGCGCTGGCGCAAGGGCGGCTGTTCCTGCTCGATTATGCCGTCCTCGGCCAGCTTGAGGCGGGCAGCTGGGGCGGGCTTGCCAAATATGTGTGGCAGCCGCTGGCGCTGTTTGCCGTGCCGCCGGGCGGATCGAGCCTTGTGCCTGTGGCAATCCAATGCGGGCAGGACCCTGATGAATGGCCGATCTTCACGCCTTCGGTGGTCGCCGCGGACCAGTGGGGCTGGGAGATGGCAAAGCTGATCGTGCAGATTGCCGATGGCAATTATCACGAACTTGTCGCGCACCTCGCCAGCACCCATCTGGTGATCGAAGGCGTGGGCGTGGCGACCCATCGCCATCTGGCGACGGTCCACCCGATCTGGGCGCTGCTGGTGCCGCATTTCGAAGGCACGCTGTTCATCAACGAGGCTGCTGCCACATCCCTGATCGCGCCCGATGGTCCGATCGACCATATCTTCGCCGGGACGATTCATTCGACGCAAGGTCTGGCGGTCGCCGCGCGGCTCGATTTCGATTTCACCGCCAGGATGCTCCCCCACGATCTCGCCGCACGCGGGGTTGGGCCGGGATCGGCGCTGGCGGATTTCCCCTACCGCGACGATGGCCTGCTGGTGTGGGAGGCGATCCGCAGCTGGGTGAAGGAATATGTGGGGCTGTATTACGCCGATGATGCCGCCATCGCCGCCGATACCGAACTGGCCGCATGGGCTGCCTGCATTGCCGGAGAAGCGGCGATCAAGGGCTTTGGCCCGATCGACAGCGTGACGGCGCTGGTGGATGCCTGCACCATGATCATCTTCACCGCCAGCGCGCAGCACGCAGCGGTGAACTTTCCGCAGAAGGACATCATGGCCTTTGCCCCGGCGGTGACCGGCGCAGGCTGGCAGAGTGCGCCCGCCGCGCAAGGCGGGCAGGACAAGGCCGGATGGCTGGCGATGATGCCGCCGATGGCACTGGCGCTGGAACAGTTGAACGTGCTCGAACTGCTCGGCTCGCTGCACTACCGCCCGCTGGGCGATTATCGCAGCACCAATGCGCCTTATGCGCCGTGGTTTGCCGATCCGCGTGTCACGGCTCCGGAAGGGCCGCTGCCGCAGTTTCAGGCCGCGCTTGCCAGCATTGATGCCCGCATCGCCGCCCGCAATGCCCAGCGCCTGCGCCCCTATCCCTATCTTCAGCCGAGCCTGATCCCGACCAGCATCAACATCTGATCCCAAGCCGCAGGCGCACAGCATCAGGATCGACCGCACGGGGCTTTGCGACGGGCCAATCTGTGTTAGTCAGCAGCTCTCCCGGTGCCTGAATGCTGGCACCTGCGAAAGACGAACGGATGGCCGATTTCTCCCCCGATCCTGCCGCCAGCCTGCTGGGGGCCGCTTTCGATGTGTTGCCGGATGCGGCGTGCATTGTGGTGCCGGTTGAAGCGCCGGGCGGGCCGGGGCGTGACTGGCGCTATGTCGTCAGCAACCGCTTGCACGCCGAACTGATGGGCAATCGCAACCTTGCCGGGCAGACGCTGCGCAGCGCCCACCCCGATATCGCCCCCGAATGGTTTGCGGATCTCGAACGGGTGCTTGCCAGCGGCAAGGCAGAGGTGCTGGTCCGCCCCCACGTCATCAAGCCGCAGGTCTTTGAAGTGACCTTCTCTCCGCTACCGGGCAGCGGGCGCGGGGCTGTGATGGTGTGCCTGCGCGACATTACCGGCGAACAGCAGGACCGCGCGAGGCGCCGCGAGGCAGATGAACGCTACAAGCGGCTGTTCGATGCGATTGATGCAGGCTTCTGCATCATCGAGGTTGTCTTCGATGCAGCAGGCCAGCCGGTCGATTACCTGTTCATCGAAGGCAATGATGCCTTCCTCCTGCAATCGGGCCTGACCGATCCGGTCGGCAAGACCATGCGCACGCTCCAGCCCGACATCGAAGACAAGTGGATCGCCACCTATGGCCGCATCGCGCTGTCGGGCGAGGCGGAACGCTTCGAAAGCGAATCGCCGGCCATGGGGCGCTGGTTCGATGTCTTTGCCTTTCCCGTCGGCATCGCCCCGCCTTTTCAGGTCGGCGTATTGTTCGAAGATGTGGGCGCGCGCAAATCCATGGAACTGGCGCTGCGCCACAGCGAAAACCGGCTGCAATCGCTGATCGGGGCGACATCGGACCTGATCTTCCGCATGAACCCTGAAGGCACGCTGATGGAGCAGCTGGGCGGAGCAAGCCTGCTGGGCGATGTTGACGGGCAGAGCGACTGGATCGAAGGCTTCGTTGCTGTCGATGATCAGGCGATCGTGCGTGCAGCGGTGGAGGCCGCGAAGCAGGACCGCACTCCGATCGAGATCGAACATCGCTACATACGTCCCGATGGCGAAGTCGGCTGGCTCTATTCGCGTGCGGTGCCGGTGTTCGATGAAGACCGCGCAATCACCGAATGGTTCGGCATGTCGACCGACATCACCGCCCGCCACCTTGCCGAACGCCAGCTCCTGCGCGGCGCACAGATGCTGCGCGTGGCAAGCGAGATCGGCAAGGTCGGGCTGTGGGACTGGAACGTGGAGACGGGCGAGGTCTACTGGTCGGACGAGCATTACCGCATGGAAGGCTACGCACCGGGCGAGGTCGAGCCGACCTTCGATATCTGGGCCGAACGCCTCCACCCCGATGACCGCGCCGAAGCCGAACGCAAGATTGCCGCTGCAATGGCCAGCGGCGAGGAATACGTGAATGAATATCGCGTGCGGCACCGCAATGGCGATGTGGTGTGGGTTTCGGCGCGCGGGCGGTTTCTGTACGACGAAAAGGGCCAGCCGGTGCGGATGCTCGGCGCGATGATCGACACCACGCAGCGCCGCCGCGAGGAAGAATGGCAAAAGCTGCTGGTCGCCGAATTGCAGCACCGCGTGCGCAACCTGATCGGCATGGTGCGATCGGTCGCACGGCTTTCTGCGCCCAGCCACCGCCATGTCGATGACTATGTCGATCACCTGATTGGCCGCTTGCAGGCGATGGGCCGCACCCAGAGCACCCTCACCCGCTCACCGGGGCGCAGTGTCGATCTGGCCGAACTGGTGCGCGAGGAACTGCTGGTTCACGCCGTCCAGCCCGATCAGTGCCACGTCGATGGGCCCGAAGTCGCGCTTTCCCCCCATGCGGCCGAAATCGTGACGCTGGCGATCCACGAACTGGCCACCAATTCGATCAAGTACGGCGCGCTGGGCGATACCGGCTATATCCGGATCGTGTGGTCTGCGGACCTGCGCGAGGATGGCAAATCATGGGTGACCCTGCGCTGGCAGGAAACCGCTCCGCTGCAAAAGCCGAGGCAGGCCCGCAAGGGCTTTGGCCGCAAGCTGATCGAGGAGCGGGTGCCTTACGAATTGCAGGGCAAGGGCCGCTTTGCCCTCCACGATACCGGCGTGCTGGCCGAACTTGAATTCCCGCTGTCGGATGCCGGCAGTATCCTTGATCCCCGATCCTGACAGGCAAGCACGCCATGCCCCACCAACCGCTTTCCGGCTGCCGTATCGTCATTCTCGAAGACGATTATTATCAGGCCCATGATTGCCGCGAACTGCTCGAGGCGGCAGGTGCGAGCGTGGCGGCGATATCGGCAACCATCCCCGATCTGGCCGCGCTGCTGGCGCAGGGCCCGGTGCACGCCGCGCTGCTCGATATCAATCTGGGCCACGGACTATCGTTTGATTTTGCACGGCAATTAAAGGAACACGCGATCCCCTTCGTGTTCCTGACCGGCTATGATGCGGCGATGCTTCCCGATGATCTGGCGGGCAGTGCCTATCTCAGCAAACCGGCCGATGCCGGGCGCATCCTTAATACTCTGGCGCAGCTGACCGGGGGGGGCTGCTAGACCCCCGGCCCGTTTCAGGCCGCAGCGATCCGCGCCGGCTCAGCCGTGCGCCCGGCTGGCATGCGCGGGGCAAGGTAGGAACTGTCGAACCCCGCGATCTGTTGCAGCATCCGCAGATCGTGGATCGACAATTGCCGCGAACGCAGGCTGATCAACCCATCCTGCCGCAGCTGCTGGAGCTTGCGGTTGATGTGCACCGGGGTCAGCCCCAGCACATCGGCCAG
>JAGKSZ010000030.1 GCA_018991295.1 Porphyrobacter sp.
TGGTGGCCGGGTGGGGAGGCGGGGCGGGGGGGCTGCGCGCGACAGGCCGCGCCCCATATCAAGGCCCGATTTCGATCACTGTCCCATCGGGCACGATCCGCCACAGCTCCTCGATTTCGGCGTTGGACAGCGCGATGCAGCCATCGGTCCAATCGCCCGGCATGCGCCCGAAAGGCAGCGAATTGGGCTGGCCGTGAAGGAAGATATCGCCGCCGGGCGATCGCCCCTGCGCGCGGGCAAAGGCGCGGTCGGCGGCGTTGGGGTATGAAACTTTCAGGCTGAGGTGATAGGCGCTGCCGGGATTGCGGCCCTCGATGAAATAGCGCCCTTCGGGGGTGCGTTCATCGCCTTCGAATTGCTTGTGGCCTTGCGGGCGATCCCCGAATTGCAGATCGCGCCACGCCCTGACCGGCTGGCCTTGCGCATAGGCGACCATCAGCCGTTCGGATTTGTCGACGATCAGGTAATCGACCTGCGAAAAGCGCGGCTGCGGCACGATTCGCGCCGCCTCCCGCGAAAGCGGCGGAAGGGGCGCAGAAGGCGCCTCGGCCTGCGGCGGCGCGGGCGCGGCGCAGGCGGCAAGGGCAAGCAGCGGGAAAAGCGCGAGACGGTTCACAGCCGCGAAGATAACCCCGCGCCTGCCACAGGTTCAATCCACAAACGGATCGCGCATCAGGATCGTGTCATCCCGTTCCGGCGAAGTCGAAACCAGCGCCACGGGACATTCGATCAATTCCTGAATGCGCTGGATATACTTGATCGCGTTGGCAGGCAGATCGGCATAGGAGCGCGCGCCTGCGGTGCTTTCATGCCAGCCGGGCATTTCTTCGTAAATCGGCTCACACGCGGCCTGATCGGCGGCGTGGCTGGGGAGGTAATCATAGACCTTCCCGTTCAGGCGGTATCCGGTGCAGATGCTGACCCGGTCAAGCCCGTCGAGCACGTCGATCTTGGTGAGCGCAATGCCGGTGACGCCGCTGATCGCGCAGGATTGGCGCACCAGCACGGCATCGAACCAGCCGACGCGGCGCTTGCGCCCGGTGACCGTGCCGAATTCATGGCCGCGCTCGCCCAGACGCTGGCCGATGTCGTCCTCAAGTTCCGTCGGGAACGGGCCCGATCCGACGCGGGTGGTATAGGCCTTGACGATGCCGAGCACGAAGCCGGTCGAATTGGGACCGAGGCCGGAGCCCGACGCCGCCGTGCCGCTCACCGTGTTGGACGAGGTGACGAAGGGATAGGTGCCGTGATCGACATCGAGCAGCACGCCCTGCGCGCCTTCGAACAGGATCTTGGCCCCGGCGCGGCGCACCTTCTTGAGGCGCTTCCACACCGGCTGGGCGAACTTCAGCACGAAGGGCGCGATTTCGCGCAGTTCTTCGAGCAGGGCGGCGCGATCAACCGGGGGCTGGCCGAAGCCGGCCCGCAGCGCATCGTGGTGCGCACAAAGGCGATCAAGCTGCGGTTCGAGGGTATCGAGGTGCGCCAGATCGCACACCCGGATTGCTCGCCTGCCGACCTTGTCCTCGTAGGCCGGGCCGATCCCGCGCCCGGTGGTGCCGATCTTGCCCTTGCCCGCCGCGGTTTCGCGCAAGGCATCCAGATCGCGGTGGAGGGGGAGGATCAGCGGGCAATTGTCAGCGATGGCGAGGTTTTCGTCGGTGATCGAAACCCCCTGCCCTTCGACCTTGGCGACTTCATCACGCAAGGCCCAGGGATCAAGCACCACGCCATTGCCGATCACCGACAGCGTGCCCGAAACGATCCCTGAGGGCAGCAGCGAGAGCTTGTAGGTCTTGCCATCGATCACCAGCGTGTGGCCGGCATTGTGCCCGCCCTGAAAGCGCACCACCGCGTCCGCGCGGCTGGCGAGCCAGTCGACGATCTTGCCCTTGCCCTCATCGCCCCACTGGGCGCCGATCACGGTGACGTTGGCCATTGCTATCCTTATCCGGTGTCCGGGAAACCGCGCGGGGGCCTAGGCGGTTGGCGGCCCGAGGGCAAGGGCGTGGGGGCAGGCGCGAAGGGTTTTGCGCGTGGCTACGTTGCTGGGGGAGACACCTTCGATGCCTTCAAGGAGCGCAATGCAATGAAAACCACAGCCAAAGTCCTGATTGCGGCCGGCGCCTTCGCGGTGCTTGCCAGCCCGATCCTTGCCCAGCAGCGCGGGCGGTCCGGGGCCATGGGAGGCGAGCGCGCCGCACCTGTGTGCCGGGCAGAAATCGTCAAGCTGTGCGGCGCTGCGGGGCGTGAAGGCCTGCGCACCTGTCTGGCCGAAAAGGCGAGCGAACTGTCGGAGGAATGCCGCAACCAGCTGCGCGCCCGCATGGAACAGCGCCGCGGCGAGGCCGGTCAGGGCGCAAGGCAGGGCATGGGGCGCGATGGCGCGGCGGCGATGAAGGCCCCTGCCCCGCAGACCATGTCCTATGGCAGCGACAGCCTTCAGGCGCTCGACCTGTGGGTCCCGCAGGGGACAAGCAAGGCGCCGCTGGTGCTGTTCGTCCATGGCGGCGGGTGGAAGCGCGGCTCGAAGGACAATGCCGTTGGCCGCGCCATGCCCGCGCATATGCTGGCGCAGGGCTATGCCTTTGCCTCGATCGACTATCGCCTCGTGCCCAAGAACACGGTGGAGGAACAGGCCGCCGATGTTGCCGCGGCGCTTGCTCATATCCTGAAGCGCGCCGATGCGCTGGGGATCGACCGGACCCGCGTGGTGCTGACCGGGCACAGCGCGGGCGCGCATCTGGTGGCGCTGGTGGGGACCGACGAGCGTTACCTCAAGAAGGTGGGCCTCAGCTTTGCCGATCTGAAGGGCGTGATGCCCAATGACGGCGCGGCCTATGATGTGACCGCGCAGATTGCGGATGCGGGGGCGATGATGAAGGACACCTACACCCAGGCCTTCGGCACCGATCCGGCGCGCCACAAGGCGCTTTCCCCCACCTTGCAGGCCGCCGCGCCCAATGCACCCGCCTTCCTGCTGCTCCACGTCCAGCGCCCCGATGCCGTCGCTCAGTCCAAGGCTCTGGCCGAGGCGCTGAAGAAGGGCGGCGCTCAGGCCGAAGTCGCAGGCTTCCCGGGCGAAGGGCTGCAAGGCCACATGGAGATCAACCGCAAGCTTGGCCAGCCCGATTACCCCGCCACCCCGGTGATGGATGCGTGGCTGAAGAAGGTGCTGGGATAACCCGCGCTCGCCCCGCCCGTCCCGGATCAGCTCCGGGTCGGGCGGCGCGAGAGTTATGAGGCTCAGCCGCGCTTGCCCAGTTCTTGGGCCACGCCATCCTTCAGGATATGCGTGCAGCCAAGCGCGAGCGCGTCTTCGCCGTCTGCCAGCCCTGCCAGCGTGCGCCAGCCTTCGGCCCGCAAGGCCGCCGCTGCCCCGCGTTCGTGCCCAAGCGGCAGATACACCATGCGCGCAGCCTCAGGCTGGGGCGCAATATCGGCCAGCCGATCAAGATAGAGCGTAAAGCCGGTCGCCGCCTCATCGGTCCCCGCGATCCGGTAGGTTCCGCCCCGCCCCGCCGCACGGCGCAGGCCATCGGCATAGAGCGTGAAACCGAACCACGATTGATATTCGAACCCATGGCGCTCGGTCGGATCGAGCGTGATGCGCGCCGCATCGCCAACCGCAGCGGCAATCGCCTCCAGCCCATCGAGCCGCGATTTCAGCGCCCCGCCCGCGTCCACCGCACGAAGCGCAGCGAGCGCCCCCTCGAACGGCCCGGTGGCATAGAGCAGCGGCAGATAGGCCGCGCCCCCTGCCTCCCGCAATCCGCCTGCATCCTTGGTATCCAGTTCGCGGCGCACCGCTGCAATCTGGTCAGGTGCCAGCGGAAAGGCCTTTTCGGCCAGCGTATCGACCAGATCGGGCAGCGTGAAATCGACCGAAATCCCGGTCAGCCCGGCGGCCTTCAGCGCCTCGATGGCCAGCATCACCGCCTCGCTGGCCGCAGCGACGCTATCCGTGCCGATCAGTTCGGCCCCCAGCTGCAGACGTTCGCGGGCGGGATCGAGCTGGCTCGCCTTGATCACCACCGTATCGCCGCAATAGGCGAGTCTCAGCGGGCGCGGGGCGGCGGCTAGGCTGGTCGCGGCAATGCGCCCGACCTGCGGGGTCATGTCGCTGCGCAGCGCAAGGGTGCGCAAGGAGGCCGGATCGACAAAGCGGAACATCGCGCTGGCCTCACCCACGCTTACGCCCGCCATGCGCCCGACCAGCGAAGCTTCGAACTCGAGCAAAGGCGGGCGCACGCGGTCATAGCCGTGCTGGCCCAGCACATCGAGGCAAGCGCGCATCGCCGCCGTGATCCGCGCCGCTTCCAGCGGCAGACGGTCTTCAAGGCCTTCGGGCAGGAGATCGTTGGGTTTGGTCAATTGAACTTACTTCCGTTCGTGCTGAGCCTGTCGAAGCACTGTCCTTCTTTTGCACCGGCGGCGCTAGAAGAAGTGCAGCCCTTCGACAAGCTCAGGGCGAACGGGGAAGGTGGCGAGAGAACTAAAACGCCAGCGCCTTGACCAGCTTCACGCCTTCCAGCTTCTCGGCCTCGGCCACGACTTCGGGCGAAAGGGCATCGTCAAGGCTCAGCAGGAGCACCGCTTCCCCGCCCGCTTCGCGGCGGCCAAGGTTGAAGGTGCCGATGTTGATACCGTGGCTGCCCAGCAGCGTCCCGATCCGGCCGATGAAGCCCGGCTTATCATCATTGACGATGTAGAGCATGTGGCCCGACAGTTCAGCTTCGATCCCGATGCCGAAGATTTCCACCAGACGCGGCGCTTCAGTGCCGAACAGCGTGCCCGCGACCGAGCGGGGGCCCTGGGCGGTTTCCACCGTGACGCGCACCAGCGTGTTGAACGCGCCTTCGCGTTCGTGGCGCACTTCGCTGACCGCAAGGCCCCGCTCCTTGGCGAGGAACGGCGCGTTTACCATGTTCACCGTGTCGGAATAGCGGCGCATGAAGCCTGCGAGCACGGCCGCCGTGATCGGCTTGCCGTTCAATTGCGCGGCTGCGCCTTCGCGCTCGATCCCGATCTGCGTCAGGTTGCCGTGGGCAAGCTGGCCGACAAGGCTGCCGAGCTTTTCTGCGAGCGCCATGTAGGGCTTCAGTTTCGGGGCTTCTTCTGCCGAAAGGCTCGGCACGTTCAGCGCATTGGTGACGCCGCCGTTGACGAGGTAATCGGCCATCTGTTCGGCCACCTGCAGCGCGACATTGACCTGCGCTTCGGTGGTGCTGGCCCCAAGGTGGGGCGTGCAGATGAAATTGGGCGCACCGAACAGCGGGTGATCGGCGGCGGGCGGCTCGGTTTCGAACACGTCGAGCGCCGCGCCAGCCACCTGCCCGCTTTCAAGGCAATCCTTCAAGGCCGCCTCGTCGATCAGGCCGCCGCGGGCGCAGTTGATGATGCGGATGCCCTTCTTGGCGTTCTCCAGCCGTTCGCGGCTGAGGATGTTGCGGGTTTCGTCCGTCAGCGGCGTGTGCAGCGTGACGAAATCGGCGCGGGAGAGCAGCGTGTCGAGATCGACCTTCTCGATACCAAGTTCGATGGCGCGGTCTTCGGTCAGGAAGGGATCATAGGCGATCACCTTCATGCGCAGGCCCAATGCGCGGCTTGCGACGATCGAGCCAATATTGCCCGCCCCGATCAGGCCGAGGGTCTTGGCGGTGAGTTCAACGCCCATGAACCCGCTCTTGGGCCACTTGCCCGCCTGCGTCTGCGCGTTCGCTTCCGGGATCTGCCGGGCGAGCGCAAACATCAGCGCAATGGCGTGTTCGGCGGTGGTGATCGAATTGCCGAACGGGGTGTTCATCACCACCACGCCCTTGCCGCTGGCATAAGGGATGTCGACATTGTCGACCCCGATACCCGCACGGCCGATGACCTTCAGGTTGGTCGCCGCATCGAGGATCGCCTTGGTCACCTTGGTCGAGGAACGGATGGCAAGGCCATCATATTCGCCGATGCGGGCGATCAGCTGCTCGGGCGTCTCGCCGGTGATAACATCAACATCGCAACCGCGCTCCTCGAAAATGCGCGCGGCGTTGGGGTCCATCTTGTCGCTGATGAGAACTTTGGGACGGGTCATGGTGAAAACTCCACATAACCAACCGTTCGCCCTGAGCTTGTCGAAGGGCTGCACTTCTTCTTGTGCATCGGTCGGGAAAAGAAAAACGGTGCTTCGACAGGCTCAGCACGAACGGGTCAGGCGGCAAATCAGCCGTTCTTGACCTTCTCGTAGGCCCATTCGATCCACGGCAGGAGGCGCTTCAGGTCCTCCTGCTCGACGGTGGAGCCGCACCAGATGCGCAAGGACGGCGGCGCATCGCGGTAGCCGTTGAAGTCGAAGCCGACATTGCGTTCTTCGAGCAGCTTGACGATCTTCTTGGGCACCGCGGCCTGATCTTCGGCCGAGAGGCTTTCGTACCAATCGCCCTGAAACACCATGCACACGCCGGTATTGGTCTGGAGCGCCGGGTCGCTGGCCATGTTGCGCAGCCACGGGGTCGTCTCGATCCAGTCCTTGACCAGCGCCGCATTGGCATCGGCGCGTTCGATCAGCGCCTTGCGCCCGCCGATCGCCTTGCCCCATTCGAGCGCGGCGATGTAATCCTCGGTCGCCAGCATGGAAGGCGTGTTGATCGTTTCGCCTTCAAAGATGCCGCCGTTGAGCTTGGCGCCCTTCTTCATGCGGAACAGCTTGGGCAGCGGCCATGCCGGATCATAGCTTTCGATCCGCTCGATCGCCTTGGGGCTGAGGATCAGCATGCCGTGCTGGGCTTCCGAGCCCATCACCTTCTGCCAGCTGTAGGTGGTGGCATCGAGCTTGGCCCAGTCCATCTCCATCGCGAAGATCGCGCTGGTGGCATCGTTGATCGTCACGCCCTCACGCCCGGCCTCAAGCCAGTCGGTATTGGGGATGCGCGCGCCGCTGGTGGTGCCGTTCCAGGTGAACACCACGTCATTGCGCTGGGGGATGGTGGTGAGATCGGGGATCTGACCGTAGTCGGCGGTCAGGACCTGCAGATTGGGCAGCTTGAGCTGCTTCACCGCGTCCTGAATCCAGATATTGCCAAAGCTTTCCCACGCCGCGACCGTCACCGGGCGCGCAGGATCGAGCATCGACCACATCGCCGCCTCAATCGCCCCGGTGTCAGAGGCAGGCATGATGCCGATCAGGTAATCATCAGGAATGCCGAGCAGTTCACGCGACAGATCAAGCGCATATTTCAGCCGGTTCTTGCCCAGCGCCGAACGGTGCGAGCGGCCAAGGACATCGGTCTTGAGCTTGTCCAGCGACCAGCCGGGAAACTTTGCCGTGGGGCCCGAGGAAAAGAAGGGGCGCTCAGGCTTCAGCGTAGGCTCGTGTGCGAGCCCGCGGGTGTACTCAGTCATGTATTCTCTCCTTGCAGAGAGCTCGCGCGGCGTTGGGACCGCGTGGCCCGTGGGCGGCTTTAGTGGCGGGGGCCAAGGAGTCAACGAATAAAGGGGCCGGGGCAGGATTTGCCCCACGCCTGTCTTGCATCCTCCCTCTCGCAAAATCTGACGGGCTGGCTTAAGGGGGCCGCGCAATGGACATCTCCGATCTTCGCATTGCCCTGTTCAGCGGCAACTACAACTACACCCGCGACGGGGCGAACCAGGCGCTCAATCGCCTTGTCGGCTCGTTGCTGGCAAAGGGCGCGAAGGTGCGCGTCTATTCCCCCAAGGTTGCCCATCCCGATTTCGAGCCGATCGGCGATCTGGTCGGCGTGCCCAATGTGCCGATGCCGGTGAAAGGGCGCGGGGAATACCGGATGCCGACGCATCTGGGGGCTGCGGTCAAGCGCGATCTGGAGGCCTTTGCCCCCAATATCGTCCACCTGTCCTCGCCCGATCCCGCCGCCCATGCCGCATTGCGCTGGGCGCGCGCGCAAGGCCTGCCGGTGCTCGCCAGCGTTCACACCCGCTTCGAGACATATCCGCGCTATTACAACATGGCCTTCCTTGAGCCGCTGATCATCAAGGGCCTGCGCCGGTTCTACAATCGCTGCGATGCGCTGGTGGCGCCCTCGCAATCGATGATCGACGAATTGCTGGCGATGGGGATGCACAGCCGCATCGGGCTGTGGAGCCGGGGCGTGGACCGCACGATCTTTTCAGCCGCACGCTGCGATCCCGAATGGCGGCGCAGCCTCGGCCTTGGCGATGATGATGTGGCGATCGTCTTCCTCGGACGGCTGGTGATGGAAAAGGGCCTCGATGTCTTTGCCGAAACCATCGCGGCGCTGCGCAATCAGGGCACGGCGCACAAGGTGCTGGTAATCGGCGATGGCCCGGCACGCGGGTGGTTCGAGGCAAATCTGCCGGGCGGGATTTTCGCCGGCTTCAAGACCGGTGAGGCGCTGGGGCAGGCGCTGGCCAGCGGGGACGTGTTCTTCAACCCCTCGGTCACCGAAACCTTCGGCAATGTCACGCTTGAAGCGATGGCCAGCGGGCTGCCGGTGGTCGCAGCAGGGGCAACCGGCAGCGCCAGCCTTGTGGCAGACGGCGTGACCGGACGGCTGGTGGCGCCCTCGGGCGACATGAAGAGGGATGCCGCAGCCTTTGCCGCCGCGCTTGCGCCCTATTGCACCGACCGGCCCTTGCGCGCCGCGCACGGGGCCGCGGGCGAAACGCGGGCGTGCGAATACAGCTGGGAAGCGATCAACGCGGTGGTCGCAGACACCTATGTGCAGCTGGTGGAGGAGCGGCGCAGCGGGCGCATCGCCCCCTAAACGGCGCTTACCTGAGCACCCCTGCCTGCGCCATGCGGCGGGCATAGAACAGCAGGAACAGCGTCACCACCCAGATCGCCACATCGAGCATCGGGGCCTGCATCGCGGCAGGCACATCGAGAATCGCATAATTGCCCAGCGTCGTGCCGATCAGCCCGATCATCGCCGCCACCATCGCCGCCACCGCCAAACGCGAGCGCAGCAACAACAGCACCGATCCGGCAAAGGCCCCCCACACCCCCAGCGCCCACAGCGCACTGACCCAGGCGGGATAGCTTTCCATGAAGGCGATCTGATCGGGCGTCAGTCCCATCTGGGCGAGCATCCCCAATTTGGTGGTCAGATAGCTGATGATGCCCATGCTGTTGAACAGCAGCGTCACCACGCCCACCACCCACAGGTGCCACGGCGCTGCCACCTTGGGCAAACTTGCAGTCGTCATGGGTTCCCCTCCCCCGCCCGTTGCGACCCGGACGAGGGAGAGAATATGCCTTTATTGCGCCCGCTGCAACGGTGCAGAAGGCGGCGCAGAAGGGCCGGTCACAGACGCTCGATGCGCTTGGCCATTTCGTCGATCATGTCGACGATCTGGTTGATGGTTTCCTCGTCAAGCTTGCCCGCCTTGGCGCGGTTCTTGAGCACGCTGCCCAGATTCCCCATGGCGCGGAACACATCATGTGAGCGGACCGTGGTGGTGCGTTCGCCATGACGGCCGAGACGGCGCAGCAGCGCCTTGACCTCGTCTTGCCGGTCTTCAAGCTCTGCAAGACCCTGCGCGGTTGCGGCAAAGGGCTTCTTTGCGCCCTCGGCCTCGGCTTCCTGGATAGCGCCTTCATCTTCGAGCAGCTGGAGCGTCGGGTAGACCGCGCCGGGGCTCGGGGCGTAATCGCCACCGGTCATTTCCTCGATGGCCTTGATAAGTTCATAGCCGTGCGAGGGGTTCTCGGCGATCAACGCGAGCAGCGCGAGGCGCAATTCGCCCTGCCCAAACATCCGCCCGCGGCGGCCGCCACGACGGCCACGGAAGCCTTCGCCGCCTTCTTCGCCGTCTGCTTCACGCCCGCGCGGAAAATCCTCATCGAAGCGCGCGCGCATCTTGAAGGCGGGGCCGCCGAAATTGGCGTTGCCGTTCATCGCCCCATTCATCGCCATCGTGGCCATTGCCTCGGCGAGCTTTTCCCAGCCGCCACCGCGGCCATACCGGTTCCAGGTCATGTTCATTCCTCCTCGCCTGTATCAGCGATACACCTAAGATATATCTTAGACCTATCGTTTCAAGCGGTATGTGCAGCGAAGGTTTCCTTTTCCGCCCGATGGCGTATCACGCCCGACGAATGGCTGACCTGTTCGGACAAGACGCCCCCGAGGCCCGGCGCGAAGATCAGCGCGGCGATGCGCCGGGCGCGGATGCGCCGCTGCCAGACCGGCTGCGCCCTTCCGCATTGGCCGAGGTGGTGGGGCAGGAACACCTCACCGGGCCCGACGGCGCGATCGGGCGAATGGTGGCCGCAGGCCGCCTGTCGAGCATGATCCTGTGGGGCCCGCCGGGCACGGGCAAGACCAGCATCGCCCGCCTGCTGGCTGACGCGGTGGGGCTGCGCTATGCGGCAATCAGCGCGGTGTTTTCGGGCGTGGCTGACCTCAAGGCCGCCTTTGCCGAGGCCGAGAAATTCGCCCGCGCCGGCCGCAAGACCTTGCTGTTCGTGGACGAAATCCACCGCTTCAACCGTGCCCAGCAGGATGGCTTCCTGCCCTTTGTCGAACGCGGCGTGGTGACACTGGTGGGGGCGACCACCGAAAATCCGAGCTTTGCCCTCAACGCCGCGCTCCTTTCCCGTGCGCAGGTGCTGGTGCTGAACCGGCTGGACGATGGGGCGCTGGCGGCCTTGCTGGCAAAGGCCGAGGCGATGGAAGGCCCCCTGCCCCTTACTCCCGAAGCGCGCGAGGCCCTCATCGCGCAGGCCGATGGCGACGGGCGCTTTTTGCTGGGGCAGGCCGAAACGCTCTTTGCCGCAGGGCTGACCGAACCGCTCGATCCGGCATCGCTCGGCCAGTTCCTCCAGCGCCGTGTGGCGGTTTACGACAAGGACCGCGACGGGCATTACAACCTCATCAGCGCGCTGCACAAATCGGTGCGCGGCAGCGATCCGCAGGCGGCGCTTTACTGGCTGGCACGGATGCTGGTGGCGGGTGAGGAGCCGCTGTTCCTCGCCCGGCGGCTGGTGAGGATGGCGGTGGAGGACATCGGCATGGCCGATCCCCACGCGCTTCCGCAATGCATGGCCGCGATGGAGGCCTATCGCTTCCTGGGCAGCCCCGAAGGGGAATTGGCGCTGGTGCAGGCCTGCCTCTACCTTGCCACAGCCCCCAAATCGAACGCCGCCTATCTTGCGCAGAAGGCCGCATGGAAGGCAGCAAAGGACACTGGCAGCCTCATGCCGCCGATGAACATCGTCAACCCTGCGACCGGCCTGATGGAGAGCCTCGGCTACGGCAAGGGCTACACCTATGACCACGACACGCCCGAGGGCTTTTCTGGCGACAATTACTGGCCCGAGGGGATGGCGGCGGAGCAGTTTTACACCCCTGTGGAACGCGGGTTCGAGCGCGAGGTGAAGAAGCGGCTCGACTATTGGGACAAGCTCAGAGCAGAGCGCGGGTGAGCCGCTTCGTGCAATTCCTTGCGGTTGACTGGTCCGGGGCCAGGGGGCCGCGGCAAAAGGGGATCGCCGTGGCGATCGCCCGGGCCGATGGCAGCGCGCCTGCCCTGCTCGCCCCGCCCGATCCCAAAGGCTGGGCGCGGGCCGAAGTGCTGGCCTTGCTGAGCGCGCTCAAGGTGCCGACGCTGGTCGGCCTTGATCTGGGCATATCGCTGCCCCATGCCGATGCGGGGGCCTTCTTCCCCGGCTGGGATGCCTCGCCCGCCGATGCGCGGAAGTTGTGGGCGCTGATCGACAGGCTGTGCGAAGCCGATCCCAACCTTGAGGCGGGCGGCTTCCTCGCCCACCGCGAAACCGCCCGCTATTTTCGCCTTGGCGCAGGTGACACGGGCGACCGCTTCCTGCTCCCCGGCGCCGCCACCCGCGAAGGGCGCTTTCGCATCGCGGAACACGCCCAGCGCGCAAATGGCGTGCGACCGGTGAGCAATTTCAACCTCGTGGGCGCAGCGCAGGTTGGCAAATCGAGCCTCACAGGGATGCGGATGCTGCACCGCCTGCCCGCGCACCTGCCGGTCTGGCCGATTGATCCGTTGCCGGAGGAAGGATCGGTCGTGACCGAAATCTACACTGCGATGGCCGCAAGGCGGGGCGGTGTGACGGGAAGCGCCACCAAGCTGCGGACCTACGAAGACCTCAACGATGCGCTGGATGCGCTCGGCTCTCCCCCGGTCAGCGGCACGGGCGCGATTGGCGATCATGCCTCGGATGCACTGGTCACCGCCGCATGGCTGCGGCTCGTGCATCGAACACGCGACCTGTGGCACCCGCCCGCCCTAACCCCGGAGATAGCGCGCACCGAAGGCTGGACTTTCGGCGCGTTTTAGTTGCCCTACCGGTTGGCCTACGGCCATCTTCGATTCCGCTACTTGAGGGCGTTTTAGTTGCCCTACCGGTTGGCCTGCGGCCATCTTCGATTCCGCTGCTTGAGGGCGTTTTTGCCGCCCTACCGCTTCGCTACTTGAGGGCGTTTTTGCCGCCCTACCGCTTCGCTACTTGA
>JAGKSZ010000259.1 GCA_018991295.1 Porphyrobacter sp.
ACGCCCTTCTCAAGCGGCTTGGGTGGATGCTCAACTGTCCATCCGGCCAGCGGTTGGCCGTAAGTGATCAGCTTGTGAGACGGACGGCTGTGATAGGTTTCATCGTCCGGTCCGTTCATTGGCAGGACCGCTGCCCACGTGGCGGCGTCATCCCATTTGGGATCACCCTGCGGTCTCATCCAGATGTCGCTTGGCCGGGGCTGGTAGTCGCTGAAGACGCCCTCAATCGGCGCTATAGCAAAACCCACAGTCTCGCCCGACTGGCACGGGGTCACATCGAAGCCTTCGAGGCTGCATCCGCCGAGCGGCAGAATGGCGAAGGCAATCAGGGTGGTAACACACGGGCGCATCGCGAGACGATTAGCGCGGGGCGGCTTTGCTGGCAAAACGCTATATGATCACGTCTCACCGGATTTGATCGCGGGCCTCGCTGTCTTCCATTCCCGCCGCAGGAAGCAAAGGTCCCTGATCAGGCCCGGGAAGGCGGAAGATACCCTTCCATTACCCCTCGGATTTAATCCCCGCTGCCGACGCGGGTGCAGATCAGTTTGCTGTTGGTCCCGTCGCGCTCCAGTTTCTGCAGCGTATTCTCGCCCAGCACCCGGAAACGTTCGTCCTTCTTGGGTCCGCGGGTGAAGATCACCTCGGTGCCGCGCATCAGGTAGATGCCGGTGCCGCCTGCGTTTTCATAGCTGGAGGCGGTGCCGATGCGGAAAGCCTCGGCAGGCTGGGGCAGGTAGGCATCGCCGCCCGCATCGCCGGGCAGGGCGCATTCCCAGTTGCCGTGGCGCAGGATGCCGAGCACGCCGCTGTTGGCGGTTCCCGCGGTGGCCTGGGGGCGCGATGCGGCGCGGTTGCTGCTGCGATCCTGCCCGTGCGACTGGGCAGGGAGCAAGGCGGCGGCGGCAGCGGCGCTGACCACCAGCAGGAAAATGTAACGGGTCTTCATGGCCGCGCCCTCTATCACTGCATTATGGGCGACGCCATGTTGTTAACCACGATTGCTGACGGTGACATTGCCTGCCGCCTTCGCTCTTTACCCCCGCTTGCCCATGCAGGCAGGCTCGGCTATGGGCGCGCATCCTTTCGGGTGCGGCGCTGTATCGGCTGCCCGCCTCATCGCTCTTTTCACCTCGCATAAAGGCAAAGGCCCATGAAGATCAGCGGCGTCGATATTCGCCCCGGCAACATTCTGGAATATGAAGGCGGCATCTGGAAGGTCGCCAAGATCCAGCACACCCAGCCCGGCAAGGGCGGGGCCTATATGCAGGTCGAAATGAAGAACCTGCAGGATGGCCGCAAGACCAACGTGCGCTTCCGCAGCGCCGACACGGTGGAACGCGTGCGGCTCGATACCAAGGACTTCCAGTTCCTCTATGCCGAGGGCGATGATCTGGTGTTCATGGATAATGACACCTACGATCAGATCACGCTGCCGGGCGATCTGCTGGGCGATGCGCGCCCCTTCCTGCAGGACGGGATGCAGGTGGCGCTCGAACTGTGGGACGAAAAGCCGATCTCGGTTGAACTCCCCGCCCAGGTCGAAGCCGTGATTGTTGAAGCCGACGCGGTGGTGAAGGGCCAGACGGCGTCTTCCAGCTACAAGCCTGCGATCCTCGATAACGGCGTGCGCATCATGGTGCCCCCGCACATCGGCAGCGGCACGCGCATCATCGTCGATGTCTACGAGCAGGCCTATATCGGCAAGGCGGGCTGATCGGCACATGGCAGCTATTTCCGGCCTCATCCGCGTCATGGAACGCGCCGCGCGCAAGGCGGGCGGGCGTTTGCGGCGCGATTTCGGCGAAGTCGAACACTTGCAGGTCTCCCGCAAGGGCCCGGCCGATTTCGTCAGCAAGGCCGATATGCGGTCTGAACGCACGATCTATGACGAACTGACCGCCGCGCGCCCCGGTTGGGGTTTCGTGATGGAAGAAGCCGGCGTGATCGAGGGCGATCCGGGGATGCCGCGCTGGATCGTCGATCCCTTGGATGGCACCAGCAATTTCCTCCACGGCATCCCGCATTTTGCGATCAGCATCGCGGCGCAGGAACCGCGCCCTGATGGCAAGGGCTGGGGCGATGTGGTGGCGGGCGTGGTCTATCAGCCGATCACCGACCAGACCTTCTGGGCGGAAAAATCGCGCGGCGCGTGGCTCCACGATGCGCGCCTGCGGGTTTCGGCGCGTTCGCGCCTGACCGATGCGCTGGTGGCAACCGGGGTGCCGTTCTTCGGCCATGGCGATTTTGCCGAGTGGAGCCGGATTTTCGGCGCGATCGGGCCTGAGGTGGCGGGGATTCGCCGCTTTGGCGCGGCCAGCCTCGATCTGGCTTACGTGGCGCAGGGGCGCTTTGACGGGTTCTGGGAAAGCGGCCTTTCGGATTGGGACACGGCGGCCGGCTGCCTGCTGGTGCGTGAGGCGGGCGGGTTTGTCTCGGATTTCCGTGGCCGCTCGGAACAGATCCATTCCGCGCAGGTGCTGGCCGCCAATGATGCGCTCCATTCCAAGCTGCACAAGCTGCTGGCAGGCGCCTTGCGGTAAGCGGGCAGGGGCGGGGCAGAGGCGGGTCAGATAGTCCGCCAACCCCCCTCAGACCCACTCTAGCCCCCCTCCAGACCCCCGCCAGATCCGTGTTTCCGGCGGGTTTCACGTGAAACATTTGCCAGAGCCGCAAGGCCTCGCTAACAGCCCGGTTATCCAATCCGGGGCCCCTGTGGTGGAATTGGTAGACGCGACCGACTCAAAATCGGTTATCGAAAGATGTGCCAGTTCGAGTCTGGCCAGGGGCACCACTCACATGGGATTGCGACTTAAGGCTTGCCGCGGCCGCGCAAGCCGGTAGCCTTGCAGCCAAGGCCATGCTGGACAATCCCACTCCTCACGCGATCGCCGCCATGGCGGTGACCATCGCCATGTTCATCGCCTTTGCCAGAGGGCGTTACCGCGAGGAAATCATCAGCCTTGTGACCATCGCCGTGATCGCGGTGGGGCTCTACTTTGCGCCGCTGCCCGGCACCCGCCCGACCGATGGGCTGGCGCTGGCCTTTGCCGGTTTCGGCCACGCCGCACTGATCACGATCTGCGCGCTGATGATCATGGGGCGCGGTCTGGTGGTGACCGGCGCGCTGGAACCCTTTGCCCGGGTTCTGGAGAAATTGTTTCGATGGAACAGTCAGTTGGGCCTTCTGGCCGCGCTGCTGATCGCCTTCTTCCTGTCGATGTTCGTCAATGACACGCCGGTCATGGTGCTGCTGATCCCGATCATCGTGGCCATCGCAGGCAAGGGCCTCTTGCCGTCCTCGAAGATCCTCATGCCGGTCAACACGGCGGTGCTGCTGGGCGGCATGGCGACGACCATCGGCACCTCGACCAATATCCTCGTGGTCAGCCTTGCCGATGATCTCGGGATGCCGCCGATCGGGGTGTTCCAGTTTACCCCGCTGGTGCTGGTGGCAGGAATGTTCGCGCTGCCTTATCTGTGGCTGGTGATGCCGCGGATGCTGCGCGACAACAGCACCGGCCCGGACACGGCGGCGCGGATCTTCCACACCCGGCTGCGGGTCGGCGAAGGCAGCGCGCTGGCTGGGGGGGACCTGTCCACCCTCGGGAAGAAGTTCCCCGAGGGGATCACGGTTCACGCTCCCCCATCGGGCCCTTTGCCGCCCGGCTATGGCCTGCACATCTCCGGCACCCATAGCGCCATCGAAAACGCCGCCCGCGCGCTCAAGGGTGAACTGGCGCCGGCATGGATCATCGACCGTATCCGCCAGACATCGAGGAGCAGGGGCGAGGATATCGTCGCAGTCGAGATGACGGTAACAGCGGATTCGCGCCTTGTGGGCCGCACGCTCGCCGGATCGGCCATCGCGGACCTTTACGGGGTCGCGGTGCTCGGCATTCATGGCCCGCTGCACGGACCCGGTGGCACGCCGGAAGACCCGGTCATGCGCGAAGGCGATGTGCTGCTGGTGATCGGTATTGACGAGGATCTCCAGAGCTTTGCCCGCAATGATGGGCTGCTCAGGCTTGAAGGCGCACGCGAATTGCCGCGCCGGTCCAAGGCGGTGCTGGCGGGTGCGATCATGCTCGGCGCGATTGCCACGGCCTCGCTTGGCCTGCCGTGGTTCGACGGGCAGGGCTATGCCCCGATCAAGCTGCCGATTGCGATTTCGGCGCTGGCGGGCGCAATTGCGATGTTCGTGACCGGCTGTGTCAAGTTCGACCGGGTGGGCCGCGCGCTTTCGGCCAAGGTGATCGTGCTGATCGCAGCGAGCCTCGCCATCGGGCGGGTGATCGACGATAGCGGCGCGGCGCAGTGGCTGGGGCAGGCGCTTTCGCTGGGGCTGGGTTACCTGCCGCCTGCGCTGGTGCTGGCCGCGATCATGCTGTTCGTGACAGTGCTGACCAACTTTGCCTCCAATGCGACCGCTGCGACCATCGGCACCCCGATTGCCTTCAGCATTGCAGCGCAACTGGGCCTTCCGCCAGAGCCGCTGGTGCTTGCCGTGCTGTTCGGCTGCAACCTGTGTTATGCCACACCGATCGCCTATCAGACCAATCTGCTGATCATGTCCGAGGGCGGCTATGACTTTGGTGATTATGTGCGCGCCGGCGCGCCGCTGGTGGCGATCATGGTGGCGGTGCTCTCGGTGCTGCTGGTGCTGTGGTACGGATTGTGAAGGGCCGCCGCGGGTGCTTTCCTACGCCAGAGCCAATGTGGCATAGTGCCTTTGTGAACGCGTTTTTCCTCCTCTTCGGTTGTTCGCTGGTCAGCGGCAGGACGGGCGTTGGGGGGCGGGTTTTCGGATTCAGGACAGTGTCTCATGTGTCTCATGGTTCAGCCTGAGGCGCGCGAGTGTGAACGGTGGTGATGCGATGCGATTGACAGCGATTCGGGCAGGTGTCGGCCTTCTGGCCTTGGTGGCGGTTCCCGCGCAGGCCGATGGGCTTCGCGATGCAGTGACGGCGCAGATGCCGGAACTGACCGCGCTTTACCGCGATCTCCACGCCAATCCCGAGCTGTCCTTTCAGGAAGTGCAGACCGCCAAAAAGCTTGCTGCCCGCGCCCGGGCGATGGGCTTTGAGGTGACCGAAGGCGTCGGCAAGACCGGCGTCGTTGCTGTCATGAAGAACGGCGATGGCCCCACGGTGATGCTGCGCGCCGATATGGACGGGCTTCCGGTGATCGAACAGACCGGGCTGCCGTTCGCCTCAAAGGTGCGCGCCGTGGCGCAGAACGGGACCGAGACAGGGGTGATGCACGCCTGCGGGCACGATACCCACATGGCCGCATGGATCGGCACCGCCAAGCTCCTGTCAGAGCGGCGCGATCAATGGTCGGGCACGCTGGTGATGATCCTCCAGCCGGCCGAGGAAATCGGTCAGGGTGCCAAGGCGATGCTGGACGATGGGCTTTTCACCCGCTTTCCCAAGCCCGATTACGTGCTGGCCTTCCACGATGCAGCGCAAGCCCCTGCCGGGTTCATCGGCTATTCCAAGGGCTTTGCGCTGGCCAATGTCGATACGGTCGATGTGGTGGTGCCCGGCGTTGGCGGGCACGGGGCCTATCCGCACACCACCAAGGACCCGGTGGTGATTGCATCGAGCATCGTGATGCGTTTGCAAACGCTGGTGAGCCGCGAATTGAACCCCACGGATTCGGCGGTCGTCACTGTCGGCAGCTTTCAGGCCGGGGCCAAGCACAACATCATCCCCGATGAAGCGCGCCTGCAACTGACCGTGCGCAGCTATAGTGACGAGACAAGGAAGCACCTGCTCGATGGCATCGCCCGCATCGCGCGCGGCGAGGCGATTGCAGCTGGCGTGCCCGAGGACAAGATGCCCCGCGTAACGGTGCAGGACCCCTATACGCCTGCCACCTACAACACGCCCGAATTCACCGAGCTGGTCATGCAGGGCCTCAAGCCGCGATTTGAAGGGCGGGTGTTCGAGACCCCGGCGGTGATGGGCGGCGAGGATTTCAGCCAGTATTACCGTGCTGACAAAGCCAATGTCGAAAGCCTGATCTTCTGGGTTGGCGGGGTACCGCAGGCGCAATGGGACAAGGCGCAGAAGGGCGAGGTGGAACTGCCTTCGCTCCATTCGCCGTTCTGGGCGCCCGATGCGCCGGTGGTGATCGCGACTGCGACCGAAGCCCTGACGGCGGCGACCTTGGGATTGATGACAAAACCCGCCCTCAAGTAGCGCAGCGGTAGGGCGACAAGAACGCCCTCAAGTAGCGTAGCGGTAGGGCGGCAAGAACGCCCTCAAGTAGCGCAGCAAGGACTCAAAATTCGGCCGCCGGAGCGCGAGCCTTTGCGGGGCGCTCCGGCGGCCGTTTCTCCTCCCCAGGAGAACTGAGAAAGGGGGTACTCGCGCGCTTATTCGCCCGAGGGAACGTAGGTGCCGAGACGGTGGTGCAGGGCGTTGATCTTGGCCAGCTCCTCACGGTCCTCGGTGTTGCGGGCGTGGCTTTCCAGCGCACGGCGCAGCAGCTTCATATCGGCGGTCGAAAGCAGCGCGCGGGCGCGGGCAGGTTCGGTCTTGGGGGTGTCGGTATCGGTCATGTCACTCTCCGCTGGGTGATTACCCGGCAAGCCTTAGGCGGTTCGCGGGCATCCCGGAAGGCCGGATTGTCCGGTCCTCCCGGGATTCTCTCCCACCTCTTTGAAGCTTATGCTGCCTCGAACTGATTCATCGTGTTGTGAACGCCGCCCGCCTTCAGCGCGGCTTCGCCCGCAAAGTATTCCTTGTGATCATCACCGATGTCGGAGCCCGACATGTTCTGGTGCTTCACACAGGCGATGCCCTGACGGATTTCCTCGCGCTGGACGTTCTTGACGTAGCCCAGCATCCCGGCTTCGCCGAAGTACTCGCGGGCGAGGTTGTCGGTGCTGAGCGCGGCGGTGTGGTAGGTCGGCAGGGTGATGAGGTGGTGGAAGATCCCGGCCCGTGCAGCAGCATCGCGCTGGAAGGTGCGGATCTTCTCGTCGGCTTCGGCGGCGAGATCGGTGGTGTCATAATCGACACTCATCAGACGGCTGCGGTCATAGGCCGACACGTCCTTGCCCGCCGCTTCCCACGCGTCGAACACCTGCTGGCGGAAGTTCAGCGTCCAGTTGAAGCTGGGCGAGTTGTTGTAGACGAGCTTGGCGTTGGGCACGACCTCGCGGATGCGGTCGACCATGCTGGCGATCTGCTCGACGTGCGGC
>JAGKSZ010000260.1 GCA_018991295.1 Porphyrobacter sp.
ACCGACTATGCCGGATCGGTGCAGGCAGTGATGGCAATTGACACGTTGCTCAATGCGCTGGTGCGTGAAGGTCGGGTGACCCAGGGCGCAGCAGCGGGCATCCGCGGGGATATTGCGCGGGCCTACAAGGCGGTGGAAGAACCCAACGCCTACCGTCCGGCTGATTTTCGCGCCGCGCTGAAATCGGCCGCCAGCGCGATCGGCAGGTTGCAATAGCCATGCGGGCAGGGGGCACCACTGGCTGGCTGGCGGCGGCTTCGCTGGTGCTTGCCTCATGCGGGGGCGGCGGCCCCTCGAGCAATGGCGGCGCGACCGGCAGCGCCGGCCCCACGCCGACGCCCACGCCGCCGCCTGTGGGGCAGGTCTTTAATGTTCCCGCTGCCGAAAGCCTGTCAGGCGCAGAGGTCGGCACGATCATCGCGCAGGCCGCCGCCGAAGCGCGTGCACGCGGCGCTGCGGCAACCATCGCGGTGACAGATCGGGTGGGCAATGTCCTTGGCGTCTTTGCCATGCCGGGGGCCGGGACAACCGCACGCATTCCATCTGCCCCGGACGCAAGCAATCGCGATGTGCAGGGGCTTGATGTGCCCGCCCCCGGCGCGGCCATCGCCAAGGCAATAACGGGCGCTTATCTCTCCAGCAGCGGCAATGCCTTCTCCAGCCGTACCGCCAGCATGATCGTGCAGGAACATTTCCCCCCTGCGCCAACCACTGCTGGCCTCGAAAGCGGCCCGCTGTTCGGGGTGCAGTTCAGCCAGCTGCCGTGTTCCGATCTGGCTGCCCGCGCGGGCGACGGGTTGATCGGGCCCAAGCGTTCACCGCTCGGGCTGGCCGCTGACCCGGGCGGCTTCCCGCTCTACAAGAACGGCGTGGTGGTGGGCGGTATCGGCGTTGTCGCCGATGGCACCTATGGTTTTGACCCCAACGTGCTCGACCGCGACTATGATCTCGACGAGGCGATTGCGCTTGCTGGCACACGCGGTTTCGAGGCGCCGGTCAGCATCCGCGCCGATCGTATCACCGCCGATGGCACATCGCTGCGCTACACCGATATCGAATACCCGCAGCTTGCCGCGCCCACGGGCGCAAGCTTTGCTAGCACCGCAGGCGCGCTGGTGCCGGTGACGGGCTATTATGCGGGGGCGGCGCTGCTGGCCGGGGTGGCCTACGGCACCGAAGCATCCGGCGTGCGCGCCTCGACCCCTGCCGAGTTCGCCAACCGCGATGCCTTTGTGCTAACCAATGGCGCGGGCGCAAACCGCTTCCCCGTGCGCGCCGGGACTGACGCGGGCGATACGCCCGCGCCGCTGACCGCCGCCGAGGCGCGCGCGATCCTTGAGGAAGCCTTCACCGTCATGAGCCGCGCGCGGGCACAGATCCGCCAGCCATTGGACAGCCGGGCGCAGGTGACGATCAGCCTTGTCGACACGCGGGGGCAAGTGCTGGGCATTGTGCGCTCTCCCGATGCGCCGATCTTCGGGATCGACGTGAGCTTGCAGAAGGCGCGCACCGCCAACTTCTTCTCCGCCCCCTTCGCCGCCGCCGAGCTGACCGCCGCGCCGGGCGAGGTGCCGCAATTCGTGACCCGCATCCGCAGCTTCCTTGGCGATCCCAATGCGCTGACCGGGGCCTTCGCCTTTTCCGACCGGGCAGGCGGCAACCTGTCGCGGCCCTATTTCCCCGATGGCGAGGTGGGCCAGCCCAATGGCCCGCTGTCGCGCCCGATTGCGCAGTTCAACCCCTTCTCCACCGGGCTGCAATCGGCGCTGGTGGTGGGCAACCTTGCCCAGCATCTGCAGTTTGTGACCGGAGCGAGCGGGACGGACACCCCGCGTGCCTGCACCGGCCTGCCCGCCACTGCAGGCGGCGCGCCGCGGCTGGCGAACGGCATCCAGATCTTCCCCGGATCGGTCCCGGTCTATCGCGGCAATGTGCTGATCGGCGCAATCGGGGTTTCGGGGGACGGGATCGATCAGGATGACATGATCAGCTTCCTTGGCCTTCACAATGCAGGCATGCGCGTGGGCGGTGGGATCGGCAATGCGCCGCTGGCGATCCGGTCTGACCGGATCGTGGTGCAGGTCGGCTCTCGGCAGGTGCGGCTGCGCTATGTCGGGTGCCCCTTTGCGCCGTTCCTCGATACGGCGCAGCAAAACGTGTGCGAGGGGCTGTAGATGGGCGTGCTGCTGCCTGCGCTGCTGCTGCTTCAGGTCGCCCCGCCGCCTGACGGGGCGCAGCCGCCGGTCGCGCCGCCGGGTGAGCAATCCCCGCGCGTGGCTGACTGGGAGCAGGACGCGCCTCCCGTGGATCCGCAGATCATCGAAGGTCGCCAGCGCCCCGGCTACACCGTGCCGCTGCCCGAACGGGCCGTGCAGGACAATCCGGGCGCCGTGCGCGCTCCGCCCCCGCAGGCCTTCCCCACCGATCAGCTGCCCATACCCGATCGCTGGCGGCTGATCGAAAGCCTCGGGCTGGTGCGCGAGAACCTGTTCGATCCCTATAACCAGAACACCTACAAGGGTGACCGCCCGATCAACCGGGCCAAGGTGCCGTGGCTGCCGATCACGGGCGACGACTGGTTCTTCGTTGCCAATCTCATCTCCGACAGCGTCTATGAACCGCGCACTTTCCCTATTCCGGTGGGTGTGCAGACCACCGAGGACCCGGACCGCAACGATGTATTCGGCAATGATTTCAGTCAGGTCTTCAGCCAGACCTTTATCGCCGGCTTTGCGCTGCTGAAAGGATCGACCACCTTCAAGCCGCCGACCATCGAATACCGCGTCACGCTGGCCTACAACGTCAATTATGTCGATGTGCCCGAACGCCGCGTGCTGTTCGTGGAGCCTTCGCGTCCCTCGCACCGGCTTGACCACTTCCTTGGGGTGCAGGAAGCCTTCGTCGATTACCACTTCAGCCAGTTCGACAATGACCGCTTCGACTTCATCTCGATCCGCGCAGGGATCCAGCCCTTCCAGTCGGACTTTCGCGGCTTCTTGTTCAACGATCAGCAACTGGGCGTGCGCCTGTTCGGATCGCGCGACAATAATCGCTTCCAGTTCAATCTGGCTGCATTCTGGCGGCTGGAAAAGGACACCAATTCTGGCCTCAACGCGATCACCAAGCCGCTTCGCGACGACTTCGTGTTCGTCGCCAATGCCTATCGGCAGGATTTCCTGATCCCGGCGCTGACCAGCCAGATTACGGTGGTCTACAACCGCAACCGCGAGGCCGATGATATCGAGATCGACGACAACGGTTTCCCCGTGCGCCCGGCCCTGCTCGGCACATTGCGGGGGCGGGATTATGACGTTGTCTATCTCGGTTACAATGCGGATGGCCGGATCGGGCGGGTGAACCTCACCGGCAGTTTCTACTGGGCGCTGGGGGAAGACCGGAACAGCTTCTTCACCGATCGCCCGGCCGATATCAGCGCGCAGTTCGCGGCGGTGGAGGCAAGCTATGATCGCGACTGGATGCGCCTGCGCCTGTCGGCCGCCTATGCCAGCGGGGACGAGGATCCCTATGACGATACCGAGGGCGGGTTCGACGCGATCTTCGAAAACCCCATCTTTGCCGGCGCGGACACATCCTACTGGATCCGTCAGACGATCCCCTTTGCGGGCGGGGGCCGGGCGGTCGCGGTGCCCGGGCGCAACGGCCTGCTCAATTCGCTGCGCTCCTCGAAGGAACAGGGGCAGAGCAATTTCAACAATCCGGGGCTGATGCTGCTGGGGCTGGGCGCAGATTTCGATCTGACGCCGCAATTCCGGCTGTCGGCCAATGCCAATCACCTGTGGTTCGACAACACCGCCACGCTCCAAGTGCTGCGCAACCAGCCGAACATCCGGCGCGAGATCGGCTTCGACCTCTCGGCAGCGGCGATCTGGCGCCCCAAGGCCAACGCAGAACATCGTCATGCGCCTGTCGGCGGCCGCGCTTCTCCCGGGTGACGGCTTTCGCGACCTCTTTGCCCGTCGCGGCAGGGAGGGCCAGT
>JAGKSZ010000261.1 GCA_018991295.1 Porphyrobacter sp.
GAAGAAAAACCTCGATGCAGTCGGCATGGTCAAGGTGGGCGAGCAGTTCTTCTCCTCGCTGGGCTTTGAGCCCCTGCCTGCAACCTTCTGGGAACGCAGCCAGTTCACCAAGCCGGCCGACCGCGAAGTGGTGTGCCACGCTTCGGCCTGGAACATCGACAATGTCGATGATCTGCGCATCAAGATGTGCATCAAGCCCAATGGCGATGACTTCGTCACCATCCACCATGAACTTGGTCACAACTACTACCAGCGTGCCTATAACAAGCAGGATCTGCTGCATCTGAACGGCGCCAATGATGGCTTCCATGAAGCAATCGGCGATATGATCGCGCTGTCGATCACGCCCGAATATCTGGTGCAGATCGGCATGCTCGATCCCGCTCAGGTGCCCAGCGCCGACAAGGACATCGGTCTCTTGCTTCGTCAGGCGATGGACAAGGTCGCCTTCCTGCCCTTCGGTCTGCTGCTCGATCGCTATCGCTGGGGGCTGTATGACGGATCGATCCCGGAGGCCGCGATGAACACCGGGTGGAACGATCTGCGCCGCCAGTATCAGGGCATTGTCCCGCCGGTGCCGCGGTCGCCCGACGGGTTCGATGCAGGCGGCAAATATCACATTGCCGGCAATGTCAGCTACACCCGCTATTTCCTCGCCCGGCTGCTGCAGTTCCAGTTCTACAAGGCGGCCTGCGATACCGCCGGGTGGAAGGGGCCGCTGCACCGCTGTTCGTTCTACGGCAACAAGGATGTGGGCGGGAAGCTCAATGCCATGCTGGAGATGGGCGCATCCAAGCCCTGGCCTGATGCTTTGCAAGCCTTCACGGGTGAGCGGCAGATGAGCGGCAAGGCGATGATGGAATACTTTGCGCCGCTCAAGAAGTGGCTCGATCAGCAGAACAAGGGCGAAAAGGCGGGCTGGTGATGGGCCGAGGCGGGCTTGGTCTGGCATCGGGCCTGACAGGAGTGCTGGCGGCCTTGCTCGTCGGCACGCCAGCCGCCGCCGATGCAGGGGAGGGCGCGCTGTTCGTTGCGGGCAAGCGCGGCAACACCCTCTCCAAGGTCGATCTGTCGACCGGGGAGGAGGTGCTGCGCCTGCCGAGCTGCACCAACCCGCACGAGCTGGCGACGTCGCCCGATGGCCAGCACGTCGCGCTCGCCTGCTATGGCGGGACGACGGTGGATGTGTTCCGCACCGATACGCTGGAACGGGTCAAGAGCATCGACCTTGGCGCCAATGCCCGCCCGCACGGGATCGTATGGCACGCCAGCGGCGCCATCTATGCGACCGCCGAGGGACGGCGCTCGATCTTCCAGATTGTGGGCCCGCTGACCGGCGCGACGGTGCTGTTCGAATTCGGCACCGGCAAGCAGGGCAGTCACATGCTTGTTGTCAGCCCGGACGCACGCACCGCGTGGACGACCGATCTCGGTTCGCGCACGGTCACGCGGGTCGATCTTGTCACCCGCCTTGCCCCCCTGTCGGTGACAGTGGGTGAGGAGCCGGAGGGCATCGCGATGGCGCCGGACGGCAAGACGCTGTGGGTCTCGGCGCGGGGGTCCAATCAGGCTTTCGCGCTCGATCCGCAGACGATGGCGGTGCGAGAAACCATCGGCACCGGGCGCTTTCCCTTGCGCATCGCGGTGCGCCCGCAGGGGGATGTGGCGGTCACCTCCGATCTTCAGGACGGCAGCCTCAGCGTCATCGACACCGCCACAGCCAAGGTGATCCGCACCATCCCCGTCTCGGGCCCCGCCGAAGCGCAAGCGCGGTTTCAGGTGACGATCCTGTGGTCCAAGGACGGCGAGCGCATCTACGTTGCCGAGACCGCCAGCGATACCGTAGCCGAAGTCGACTTCGCCAGCGCCGCCGTGCTGCGCCGCTTCAAGGTGGGCGAGGGCGGGGACGGGATGGCGATCCTGCCTTGAGCGGGGTCAGGCCTTTGCTGACAGTGGGCTGGCGCGAACTGGTCAGCCTGCCCGAACTGGGTCTGTCGGGTATCCCCGCCAAGATCGATACCGGCGCGCGCACCTCCTCGCTCCATGCCCATGTGCTGGAGGATTTCGAGCGCGGGGGCGAGCGTTTCGTGCGCTTTGCGGTCGATTGGGGCGGGGTGCGCCATTTCTGTGAGGCGGTCCATGTCGATGTGCGCGGCATCACCTCGTCGAATGGCGATCAGCAGACACGCTTTGTCATAAAGACGCCGCTGTCGATCGGTAATCTCACCTTCAGGGCGGAGATCAGCCTGGCGGACAGATCCCAGATGCAGTTTCCCATGCTGATCGGGCGCACCGCGCTCAGGCGGCGAATGGTGGTGGATAGTGGTCATTCGTGGCTGCAATCGCCGGAAATTGCGCATATGGGGCGCGTCCGCCGGTAAGATGCCGGGGTTCGAAAGGTATCCCATGAAAATCGCGATGCTGGCGCGCAACGCCAACCTCTATTCGCACAAGCGGCTGAAAGAGGCGGCCGAGGCGCGTGGCCATACGCTCGACATTCTCAACACCCTGCGCTGCACTGTGCACATCGCCAGCCACCGCCCGCAGGTGTTCTACAATGGTGCGCCGATCGCCGCCTATGACGCGGTGATCCCGCGCATCGGGGCCTCGATCACCAATTATGGCCTTGCAATCCTTCGCCAATTCGAGATGGCCGGGATCTGGTCCCTGAACGAAAGCGTCGCCATCGGGCGCAGCCGGGACAAGCTGCGCTCCTTGCAGATTCTTGCCAAGCACGGCCTTGGCCTCCCGCTTACCGCCTATGCCAATGATCCCAAGCAGGCCGAGGAAATCATCAAGGCGGTCAAGGGCCCCCCGGTGGTCATCAAGCTGATCGAGGGCACCCAGGGCATCGGCGTGGTGCTGGCCGAGACCATGTCGAGCGCCAAATCGGTGATCGAGGCGTTCCGCGGGGCCAACGTCAACATCCTCGTGCAGGAGTTCATCAAGGAGGCCGGCGGCACCGATATCCGTGCGCTGGTGGTGGGCGGCAAGGTGGTTGCCGCGATGAAGCGCACCGGGGCGGCGGACGAGTTCCGCTCCAATCTGCACCGTGGCGGATCGGCGCAAGTCATTAAGATCACGCCCGAAGAACGCTCCACCGCAGTGCGCGCCGCCAAGCGCATGGGGCTGAACGTGTGCGGGGTCGATATGCTCCGCAGCAACCACGGACCGGTCATCATGGAGGTCAATTCCTCCCCCGGTCTTGAAGGCATCGAAAGCGCCACCGGCAAGGACATTGCCGGGCAGATCATTGACTTCATCGCCGCCAATGCCGTCAGCGGCAACACCAAGACCAAGGGGCGCGGCTGATCGGCGAATGTTTCACGTGAAGCCCCTTGCAAGGGCCATGCTGGGCAGGGTCTGAGAGGGGGCTGGCAGGGGGCGAGAGGGGGTCTGCGGGGGGTCTG
>JAGKSZ010000002.1 GCA_018991295.1 Porphyrobacter sp.
GCGCCCACGGGCACGATCATGCCGATTACGTGCTGTCCGGCCTGCCCTTTTCGACGCTGCCCGATGGCGTGGGCCCGCGCATCGCGGCGGCCACCCACCGCGCGATCCGGCCCGGCGGGGCGTTCCTCACCTATCAGTTCAGCAAGGTCGCAGGGAACCTCAGCGCCCGTTATTTCGGCAAGGTCGAATGGGGCTTTGAATGGCTGAACATTCTGCCCTGCTGCCTGGCATGGGCGTGGAAGGCCGAGGACTAGAGCGGCTTCAGGGGCCGCGCTTGATGCAACGCCAGAACGCGAGCCCGTGCTGATTACGAGGCGCTGACGCCGCCTGCGTGCTTTTCCACGAGCTTGAAGGCGCGTTCATACCACTCGCTGCCCGGATAGTTGGCACCCAGCACTGCGGCATATTTCACCGCTTCGGTCGGCACGCCCAGCGCAAGGCTGCTCTCGCACAGGCGATAAAGCGCTTCGGGCGTGTGGCTGGTGGTCTGGAACTTCTCCACAACATTGCGGAAGCGCATGTCCGAGGCCAACCACAGGCCCATGCGCTGGTAGTGGCGACCGATCTCCATCTCCTTGCCCGCAAGGTGATCTGCCACCAGATCGAGCTTCAGGCGCGCATCGGCCGCATATTCGCTCTGCGGGAAACGCCGATTGACCTCGCGCAGCGCCGTCTGGGCTTGCTCGGTGATCTTCTGGTCGCGGTTCACATCGCTGATCTGCTCGTAATAGGACAGCGCGATCAGATAGTAGGCGTAAGGCGCATCCTTGTTGCCCGGGTGGATCGACAGGAACCGCTGCGCGTTCTGGATCGCCTTGTTGTAATCGCGAGCGATGTAATAGCTGAAGGCGCTCATCAGCTGCGCGCGGCGCGCCCAGGGCGAATAGGGGTGCTGGCGCTCGACCTCGTCAAACAGCGCGGCAGCCTGCAGCGTATTGCCCTTGTCGAGCCGGCGCTGCGCCTCGGCATAGAGCGATTCGACATCGCGCGCGACGTAGGCGACGTCCTTGCCCTCGGAACTGCCCGTACAGGCGGAAAGGCTGGTGATGGCAAAAGCGGCGAGCGCAGCATGGGCAACGCGAGTGGTGAGCTTCGAATGCATGGCGCGCGGTATAGCGAGGGCTTTCGTGAATGGAAAGTGAAGGCGCAAGAGCGCCGCAAAAACCGGGCCCGCGCCCACCACAGTCATCGGTTTGCGAACAGCGGGCGCAGTTCAGTACATTTCCTCAAGCTGCCGGTTGATCCGGAACACCCGATCATCGCGCAGGCCCGGGCTTTCGGTCAGAATGTCAAGGGCCCAGCGGAACCGTTCAAGGCCCAGCACGTCGGCACCAAAGGCGACATGCATCAGGCACAGCATCATCACATCGAACTCAAGCTCGAGATCATGCTGCCATGACGCTTTGACCCCTGCCGTGACCCGGCTGCGGAACTCGTCTGGCGGCAGGCGGTTGGCAAGATCCGGGTTGGACTGGCGGATCTGTGCACCAACCTCGTCCACTGCCATTTCGATGCGGCGTGCCGACAAGGAACGATAAGTCTGCGGTGAAATCCTGATCATCAGAACATCCACCACCGCCCACCATGGTGGCCGATCCGGGTCTCGACCGAAAATTGCCGTGCACTTCTGATCGATGACTTGAGAATGTCGGACCCATCCAACCGCGTGCAGTGGAGCAAGCGTCCATTTGCGACCGGCTGGACCGAAATATCCTCGATACCGAAAGGTTCTATCAGCAGGCCCCCAGCCCGGCTGCGCAGCATCTGCGCAAACTCCGCCAGATGCTGATCCGCGTTCTGCCCACTGGCTTCACACAGATCGCGGATACCCGGTTCCCCGGCCGCGACAAGCACATCCATCTGCCCTGCTTCAAGCGCGGCGGCGAGTGCCTGCAACCATTGATAGGCAGCCTCGCGGGCGACTTCGGGAACAGCTGGCGCGGTTGCCTGCATCCAACGCTTTCCCGGCGTCCCTTGCGCCTCGAAGGTTGCGATCTGGCGCAATGGCAGTCCTGCGCCCGCATCTGCCTCCGAAGGCGCCCAGTATATCTCTGCAATCGTATCGCCTTCAGGCTCACCCTGCGTGAAGCCGGGTGGCAACTGGATCAGCGCAGCAAAGGCACGGGGCTCAGCAAGTTCGCGTCCATCCGGCTGTGTGCTGCCTGCGGCGGATGCGCTCGGATCTATCAGAAGTTCGAGCCGGTTGGTTCCTTCCAGGATCCACGGCCCGACAAACGCCGTCCGCTCGCTCAGATCGGTCCCTGACATACGCGCCAGGGGCACATCATTGAGCCTGACGCTTGCTTTTGCGTTGACACTGTCTGCCCTGATGACGTGAATAGCCATGACCTGCCTAGAACTCCCGCGTGAAGAAGGGTGGGCTCTTCCCGATCAGGGTCGTCGGGCCGTATGTGTCGGACCACAAGAAACTTTTGACCGTGGCTGATGCCGTGACCGGGGTTAGGCCAGCCTTGACCGTGCAGGAGGGGCCTTGCGTCACACCGCCGGTGAAGGTTCCGGTTGCATCAACCCCGCCAGATACCTGCGCGTCAATCTGCAACACCTTCATCAGCGCAAGCTTGCCCTGAAGCTTGAGTATCACCTGACCCTGAAGGGTGACCTTCTTGGTCGGCGCGGGTCGCCCGGTCAGCTCCTCATAACTGCCTGCAAGCTTGACGGTCCCGGTCAGACTACCGATCGCGCGCGCATCAAGGTAGGTCGCATCGCTGGCAAGATCACTGAAAGCAGCCTGAATGCCGAAGCTTATCTGTGCGCCTGCCTCGATAAGCAGCAGCGAGACGTCTGCACCAAAATATCGGGCGGCCACGGGTTCATCGGGTATCTGCTTGATGCCCCAGACCACCTTGATATCACCGGACAAGGTTTTGACCGTGCCCGACACCTTCCAGCCGATCTGGACGCTGTCGTTCATCCATTTCTGGAGATCGTTGATCCCCTGGATAATGCTTTTTGCGGTGTCGATGGCATCGACAAAATCCTTGAAGCTCCCACCGATTTCCACGAGATCATCGGTGACCGAAAGGCCAATTCCGCCGGCATAGGTCGGCAGGTCGCCCTTGCTGGACTTGCTGGTATCCTTGACCTCTGCCTTGCCCCCCGCTGGGGCCATGGAAACCGTTCCGCGCGAATGCTTGGCGTTAAAGCTCTCTAATCCGGGGACATCGGTGCTGCCCATGACCTTATTGGTCGTCTGGTTGACCTTCACATCGAGGCGATAGCCCGAAGGATCAGTCACGCTGCTGTTGGACGAGGTGGTGCTGCTGCTCTGGCTAGTGACGGCAACACCATCTTGCATCCGAGCCAACCGGTTGGTGCTGGAAGTCGACGACCCGGAGCTGGTGGTCAGGATGCTCCCGCCTGTCGAAGTTATGGTATGTTTTGCTGAACCTTCCCTAGTCTTGGATTTGCTGAGCAGTTCGGGAAGGCTCAGCTTTACCGTCACAACCTTTTCGGGGAGTATCTTCACCCTGAAGGCCAACCGCTGCACCGTCACCGCAGGCCCGGTGCGCACGCCGCAGCTCTCCGCGCTGACCAGATAGGATTTGGCAAGATCCGCCTTGCTGAACATGGCGGCAATGAAGCGAAAGGGGGTCGTCAGGCCGGTTGGGTCATTGTCGATCGGTTCTGCATGAAACTCAACGCTGCGCGAGGCAAAGGTCTTGGCGGGCAGAGGTTGAGTGTGTCCGGGCGGCGGCGGATCAATCATGAAGATCGGGTGAGGATGCAAACCACAAGGCCCCGGCCCATGGGCCACCGAAAAGGTTAGCTTCAGCCCGGGCTTTGGCGCGACTTTCCGCCTCACAGGCGCCACGAACTGCACCTCGACCGTGCGCAACTTGAGCGCACCCGAAATCCGGGACGGCGGCACGGGATAGCCGCTTAGCGGAGCCAAGGTCACCGTATAGGGTTTGGCAGGCGGCAGCGGCTTGATCAGATTGCCTAGCCAATTTTCGGCCAACCAGTCCTCCCAAAGACCCTTTTCTGTCGCGGGGGCGCTTAGTGTGAAGGTGTCGAGATCGCAGGGCGGGCCACTAGGCAAAGGGGCTGTCGTTGATTGCTTACCCTTCGGTGCCGGAGTGGAAGAATAAGGACAATTCCCGGTCGGGCACAAGGCCGATTTCGCCCCGGGATCAAGGAGCTGGAGCGAATTGGAGGCTATCTTACTCCAATTGATCGGCTGTTCCTTCGACGCCATATGTTCCCCCCGAACCGGCCTCTGCACTGTAACTTCATGACACAGACTACCCGTCAGCACCGATCGCTGTCCAGCACAACGAACAGCAGCTGGTTCAAGGCCCTGGGCTGAGCAAGCCTCACAGCATCAGGATCAGACGATTTCGTCCCAGAACCCTGCACCTGGGAAACCTTGGCTGCATCGATGTCCGGGGCCAGGACAAACCCATGCATGAAGCTCGGAATGGCGGCGCCAAGCGTTTGGACCTACTCCTCGCCCATCCTGAGCGCCGCGATGAACGCTTCCTGCGGGATGCTCACATTTCCGTATTCCCGCATCCGCGCCTTGCCCTTCTTCTGCTTGTCGAGCAGCTTCTTCTTGCGGCTGATGTCGCCGCCATAGCACTTGGCGGTCACGTCCTTGCGCAGCGCGGCGATGGTTTCGCGGGCGATCACCTTGCCGCCGATCGCGGCCTGGATCGGGATCTTGAAGAGGTGGCGGGGGATCAGGTCCTTCAGCCGCTCGCACATCCCGCGCCCGCGTTCTTCCGCGTTGGCGCGGTGGACGATCAGCGACAGGGCATCGACCGGCTCGTTGTTGACGAGGATGTTCATCTTCACCAGATCGCCCTCGCGGGTGCCGATCTGTTCGTAGTCGAAGCTGGCATAGCCGCGGCTGATCGACTTCAACCTGTCGTAGAAGTCGAAGACGACTTCGTTCAGAGGCAGTTCGTAGGACACCTGCGCGCGGCCGCCCACGTAAGTGAGTTCGGTCTGGATGCCGCGGCGGTCCTGACACAGTTTCAGGATCGCGCCGAGATATTCGTCGGGGGTGTAGATCACCGCCTTGATCCACGGTTCCTCGATGGACTCGATCCGGTTGGTATCGGGCCAGTCGGCGGGGTTGTGGATGTCGATGGTCTTGGCGTCCTCGGTCTTGGAATGGCCGAGGTGGATGCGATAGACCACCGAAGGCGCGGTGGTGATGAGATCGAGGTCGTATTCCCGGCTGAGGCGTTCCTGAATGATTTCAAGGTGCAACAGCCCAAGGAACCCGCAGCGGAAGCCGAAGCCGAGTGCCGCGCTGCTCTCCATTTCGAAGGAGAAGCTGGCGTCATTCAGCCGCAGCTTGGCGATGCTTTCGCGCAGCTTTTCGAAGTCGGCGGCATCGACCGGGAACAGCCCGCAGAACACCACCGGCTGGACTTCCTTGTAGCCCGGCAGCGCTTCGGTCGCCCCGCCCTTCACGGTGGTGATCGTGTCACCGACGCGGGCCTGCTCCACCTCCTTGATCTGGGCGGTGATGAAGCCGATTTCGCCCGGGCCGAGTTCGGCAAGGTCGGTGCGCTTGGGAGTGAAGCAGCCGACGCGGTCGACAAGGTGCTGGGTGCCGCCCTGCATGAAGCGGATGTTGAGGCCCTTGGTGAGCTTCCCGTCGATCACGCGCACCAGAATGACCACGCCGAGATAGGGATCGTACCACGAATCCACGAGGCTGGCGGTCAGCGGGGCATCGATCCTGCCCTTGGGCGGGGGGATGCGTTCCACCACCGCTTCGAGGACTTCCTCGATGCCGATACCGGACTTGGCACTGGCCAGCACCGCGTTGGAAGCATCGAGGCCGATGATGTCCTCGATTTCGGCCTTGACCTTTTCGGGTTCGGCGGCGGGCAGATCGATCTTGTTGATGACAGGAACGATCTCGTGATCGTGTTCGATCGACTGGTAGACGTTGGCCAGCGTCTGGGCTTCGACGCCCTGCGCCGCATCCACCACCAGCAGCGCGCCCTCGCAGGCGGCAAGGCTGCGGCTCACTTCGTAAGCGAAGTCGACATGGCCGGGCGTGTCCATCAGGTTGAGCTGATAGGTCTCGCCATTCTTGGCAGTGTAGTTGAGGCGCACGGTCTGCGCCTTGATGGTGATCCCGCGCTCCTTTTCGATGTCCATGTTATCAAGGACTTGCTCGGACATTTCGCGCGCTGTGAGGCCTCCGGTGAACTGAATCAGCCGGTCAGCCAGCGTCGACTTGCCGTGGTCGATGTGCGCGATGATGGAGAAATTGCGGATGTGGGAGAGGTCAGTCATTGCCGCCGCGATGTAGCGTCCGGCTGCTGCCTTGTCATTCGCCAAAAACGCAACAGCCCCGAGGGGTTCAGCAGGCCTCTCCGCGAGGGGACGGCGCATAACCGAACTTGGGCACCGCCCCGCCCTGATCCACGCCAAGGAACTTGCCCTGTGCCAGCGGTGCAAGCGGGGTGCCTGCAGCGGACAGCGCATAGGGCGAAACCCGGTTGCGGGTGCACAGCCCGCCAGAGCCGTCTTCGATCAGTGATTGTTCGAATTCCAGCCCCTGCACATCGCCGTTCGACCGGATCACGGTTGCCACTGCCAACTGGCCGCCGCCCAGATCGACCACGAATTGCGTGCCCTTGGGCACATCGGCAAGGCCCTGAATGAGGGCGCCGGTCTTGGACAGATTGCGCAGCGTTACCTCGTAGGCGTAATCATCGTGGATCACCTGAATCTTGCGGAACACCGTGCGGCGCCGGGCGCGGTGCGTGCGCGTGGCACCGGGCTCGATCTTCCACGTGCCTCCGGCCATTTCGGCAGCGATCATGTCTGCATCCACCGGCTCGGCAAAGATCGGTCCTTCAAGATAGCGCACGCCGCAGCCGGTCAGTGCTTCGAGGAGGACCGGACTTTCGATACCATTGGCGATGGTGTCCATCTGGAGCGCGCCCGCCAGTGCGACAATCGCGCGCACCAACCCCATTTCGCGGCCATCGTGCCGCTCGGCCTCGGCCACCAATCGCTGATCGATCTTGATGGCATCAAAGGGTGCGCGGCGCAGATAGGCGAGCGAGGAAAAGCCGCTGCCAAATTCATCGAGGGTCAGGCGCACGCCCAGCTTGAACAGTGCCGCCAGAGTGCGATCGACGACGCTGGCATCACCAAAGAACACCGCCTCGCTGATTTCCAGTTCAAGACGCGAAGGCGCAAGGCCTGCCGCATCCAGCGCCTCTGCCACCAGCGCGACAAAATCATCCGCCAGAAACAGCGGCACCGGAACATTGACCGCAAGCCGCACGGTTTCGGGCCATTCCCCCGCGTGTGCGCAGGCCGCAGCAATCGCCCATCGCCCCACATCACCGAGCATGGCAGAGCCTTCGATGATCTGGGCGAATTCTTCCTCGTCGATGATGCCGCGCTGCGTATGGTTCCAGCACACATGGGCCTCAAGCGAGGACACCGTGCCCGCTGCTGCCTCGACAATCGGTTCAAACCGCAGGAACAGCTGCTCCTCGCGCAGCGCCGTGCCCAGGTCCTGTTCCAGCCGCCGGCGGAAGATCGTCTCGTTTTCCAGCTCGCCCGAATAGAACCGATATTGCGCACGGCCGCCGTTTTTGGAGGCATAAAGGGCAAGATCAGCAGCGCGCACAACTTCGTCGCGGGTGATGCCGTCATGCGGGGCTATGGCAATGCCGACCGATGCGCCGATCACGCAGCGCCCCTCTTCCAGACTATAGGGCTGGCGCAGCATGGTGATGATCTTCATCGCCAGTTCGCCCAGCACCCCGCGGTCATCGACATCGGGGATCATCACCTGAAACTCGTCGCCACCCAACCGGCCGATTTCGCATTCCCGGTCGATGGCGCGGGTAAGGCGCGCGGCGACCTGCTTGAGCAGTTCGTCGCCTGCCGCATGGCCGAGCGTGTCGTTGACATGCTTGAAGCGATCGAGATCGATCATCATCACCGCGCAGTTGCGCCGCGCCGCCTTGAAGGCGGTCAGCGTGCTTTCGATCTGATGCGCCATGCGGTGACGGTTGCTCAGACCAGTCAGCGAATCATAGCGCGCCAGCCGGGCAGTCTCTTCCTCGCGGGTGTAATCCTCGGTGATGTCCGCGCCGGTGCCGCGAAAACCGATGAAGGTTCCCGCAGGGTCGCTGATCGGATGGCCCGACAGGCGCAGCACCACCCCGTCAGGGCGCCGCGCAGCGCGCACCGCCATGCCGCCAAAGGATTTGTGCGCGCCGATCATCAGCGCAAGCGTTTTGCCACGCCCGTCGCGTTCGGCAGGCGTGAAGATGGTGGTCAGCGGCTGGCCGATGAGATCGCTGAGCGGCAGATCGAGCCGCGCGGCAATGGCGGCCGAAAGATAGGTGAGATTGCCGCTGGCATCGCTGGCCCAGAACCAGCCCAGCCCGGATTGCTCCAGATCATCAAGCATCGCCAGCCGTTCGCTGTCGGACAGCACCGAGGCGACACCGGCTACGGACGCAGCCGCAGACGCAGGCGCGGCACGCGCCGAAGAACCGCTTCGGGAAGACAAGAGACCCTTCAGGGACATCTCGCAGGCAAACCTCCAGATGCCGGGCGGGACCATGGAGGACCTGCCGGGCGTGTTCGCAAGGTCTAAAGCCTGATGGTTATTATTCGCCTAAAGAGCGTGGCTAACCGGCGCAACTTTTGCACCGCTAGGCGCGCAGACCTGGCGTTACCAGCCGCCGGTTCCGGTCGCCTGGCCAGGCTGGCCCTTGAGCACGGCAAAGGAGCCATCGGCGCGGCGCTTGAGCGGCGCGTGGAATTCGATGCCCACCCGGTTCTCGCGCGACCAGCGCACCTGTGCGGTCACGGTCTTGTCGGCGGCGAATTCGATCCGCACCGCGCTGCCTGCGGGCATGTTCCACAGGCCTTCGATCATCGCGCCGCTTTCCGAAATGTTGCGCAGCGTGGCGTTGAGGCGGTTGCCGTTGTGGACCACCACCACCCGGCGCAGCAGGTTCTGGCGCGGTGCGCGGGCCGATTGCGGGCCATCGGCCTCAGCGACAAGATCGCCAGATACCAGCGCGGTCGCATCCGAGGCGTTCATCGGCTTGAAATAGATATAGCCCTGAATGTGCGAACAGCCGAGCAGGCGGACCAGTTCAAGCTCGTCGAGCGTTTCCACGCCTTCTGCGGTCGTATCCATGTGCAGCGCTTCGGCCAGCGATGTGATCGAGGCGATGATCGCGCCGTTGCGGCTGCCTTCTTCGGTGGCGCCTTGCACGAAGCTGCGGTCGATCTTGATCTTGTCGAAGGGCGCTTTCTTGAGATAGCCGAGCGAGGAATAACCCGTGCCGAAATCATCGAGCGCCAACCGCACGCCAACGCGCTTCAATGCCTTGAACATGGCATCCGTGCCCGAATTGTCGTTCAGGAACACGCTTTCAGTGATTTCCAGCTCCAGCCGCGAGGGCGCAACCCCGCTGTGGGCGAGCGCATTGGCAACGATCGTGGGCAGATCAGGATTGGCGAATTGCAGCGCCGAGACGTTGACCGCGCAGCGGATCGCACGGGGCCAGCGGGCCAGATCCTCGCAGGCCTTGCGCAGTGCCCACTGGCCGATGCGGTCGATGAGGCCCGCATCCTCGGCAATCGGCACGAACTTGGCCGGGCTGATCCACCCACGCTTGGGGTGATGCCAGCGCATCAACGCTTCAAAGCCGACGATCTTCTCGTTCGCGGCATAGACAACCGGCTGGTAATACAGCTCCAGCTCGCCCTTGGCGATTGCTTCGCGCAGGTCCTGTTCCAGCTCTGCGCGTTCTTCGGCAGCGGCGTGGAGGTCTTCGGCATAAAAGCGGAACACCCCGCGCCCTGCGTCCTTGGCAGCGTAAAGCGCAAGGTCGACATTGCGGATCAGTTCTTCGCTGTTCGCGCCATGCTCGGGCGCAAGCGCGATCCCGACCGAGGCGCCGATCACCACGCTCTGGCCCTGGATCGAATAGGGCTGCGAGAGCTGGGCGATGATTTCCTGCGCCATGTGGCCCAGCGTGCTGCGGGTCTGTTCGCCCGGGACAATCACTTGAAATTCATCGCCCCCCAACCGGCCCCAGCGGCCCCCCCCGCCGATCGCGCGTTCCAGCCGCTGGGCGACCTGCTTGAGCAGCGCATCGCCCGCCGGATGGCCGAGCGTATCGTTGACGTGCTTGAAACGGTCGAGATCGAGCATCAGCACCGCGCAGGTCCGCTCACGCCCGCTGGGGGCGGCGAGGATCTGCTCCAGCGCCTGGCTCATCTGCACGCGGTTGGCCAGGCCCGTGAGCGAATCGTAATGCGCAAGGCGCGAGACCTGCTGCTCGGACCGACGCTTTTCAGTGAGGTCAGTGCCATGCCCGCGAAAGCCGCAGAAGTTCTTGTAGCTGTCGTAAACCGGGCGGCCCGCCAGCGCCCACCAGCGTTCATCGCCAGTGGTTGCGGCGCGCACCTCGACATCGTGGAAGGCCGAACGCGCCGAAAGGTGGAAGGCCAGCGTGCGTTCCGCATCAGCGGCACCTTGCGAAGGATCAACGATTTCCGACAGCGGGCAGCCCACCACCTCGTCGGTGGTCTTGCCCAGCACTGTCGCGGCCTTGGGGGAGATGTAGGTGATCAGCCCGCGGCGGTCGGTTTCCCAGAACCAGCCCTGCCCGGTCTCCTCGAAGCTGCGCAGGATATCCTCGGCGCGGGCCGCCACACGTTCACGCGCTTCGCGGGCGAGGCGGCGCCTTTGTGCAGCCTTCCATTCGAGCCGCGCAATCAGCGACAAGGTCAGCGCGGCGGCCAGCACCGCAGCATAGGTGACGTTATCGGGCACGAGCACCGCAAACCCGGTCCAGCTGGCGATCTTGGCGCAGAACAACGAGATGATGCGCATGTCAAACAGCGCGGCCGCCGCGGCATTGACGCACACCAGCGTGGCAATGGCCCATTGCCAGGGCAGGCCCTCGCCCACCCACAATGCCAGCGCAAGGCCTGCACAGGCCATCGGCAGCACGATCGCCACCAGCACAATCCCGAGCCTTACGCTGCGGGCAGTATCGACCCGGCGCTCCGTCTCGGCAAACAGCGAACCGCAGGCGAACAGGGCCGCTGATGCGAGCGCGAAAGACAGGGTTATGGTTGAAGGCAGGCCCTGAAAGACGACAATCGCCATGCCGAAGGCCGCCACCAGAAACAGGGTCATGCCCCCTGCTTCGCGCGGCAGGAAGAAATTCTGCTCGCTCGCCGGCTCGTCGATGGCCTGTTGCAGCCCGCCTGCCCGTTCGAGGCGCACCCGGTCCGGCCCGCGCCGCTCGCCCCGGGCGCGCAGGTCTTCGACCGGACGCCCTTCGGCAGCCGCCTTGGCCTGCGCGACAGAACGAAGATCGCGCCCGCTACCCAGGGGGCGCGGATTGCTTGTTGCGAATTTGCGGATTGGTTCCCCAGCCATTGTGTTCCCATGCCCGCAGATGGCCTAGAAAATCGTTAATCCCGATGCTTAAATCTTCAAGGGACGGGCTTTGAGCAAGCATGAGGGCGCGTGCGCTGATGCTTGCAACTTGCCACCCAAGGCTGCATTCTCGGCCCCGAATTCGCGTTAACCCAAAGCTGCACCAGCCGGCGGGGGCGAAAAATCAAGAAAAGGGGATCCGAATGGCACGCAGCGAAGTGAAGCTTGAAAACGAGGCCGCCCAGTCAACCAATGCGCTGGGGCCGCTGATCGGGGTCGCGCGTGAGGACTTTGTCAGCGCGGTCGCCCTGCTGCTGCGTGAGACGGCCTCTGACCCTTCGCGCTTCATCCGCCACTCCACCGCGATGGCACAGGACATGGTCAAGATCATGACCGGCAAGAGCGAACTTGCCCCCGATCCCAAGGACAAGCGGTTCATGGACCCGGCGTGGCAGTACAACCCGTTCTTCCGCGCAGGCGCGCAGTATTACCTCGCCGTGCAGAAGGGGATGAAGAACTGGCTCGAGGACCTCGAACTCGACGAACTCGAGCGGAACCGGGCGAACTTCATCGCCAACATCATCCTCGACAGCCTCGCCCCCACGAACACGCTGATCGGCAACCCGACCGCGCAGAAGCGGGTGATCGATTCCGGCGGCCTCAGCCTCATCAAGGGGCTGCAGAACGCCTATAACGACATGGTCTACAACAAGGGCATGGTGAGCCAGGTCGACAAGCGGCCCTTCAAGGTCGGCGAGAACATCGCGACCTCGAAAGGCGCGGTGGTGCTGCGCACCGAGATGATGGAGCTGACCAACTACGCGCCCACCACGGCAGAGGTGCACGAGATCCCCCAGCTCACGATCCCGCCGCAGATCAACAAGATGTACATCAACGACCTCAGCCCCGACAAATCGGTGGTGAAATGGCAGGTCGACAACGGCATCCAGACCTTCGTCATCTCGTGGCGCAACCCGACCAAGGAACAGGGCCGCTGGAACATGACGGATTACGTGACGTCCTGCCGCGAGGCGATGGAGGCGGTCGCGGCGGTCACCGGCGCGAAGAAGGGCAACGCCCCGGCCGGGGGGTCGGGCGGGCAGACCCCCGCCATGCCCCCCC
>JAGKSZ010000262.1 GCA_018991295.1 Porphyrobacter sp.
CGCAGCAGCAGCGACATCTGGCGATAGGCGACGGCCTGCTTGGAAAGGTCATCGTACACGATCACGGCGTGCATGCCGTTGTCGCGGAAGAACTCGCCCATCGCGCAGCCGGTGTAGGGCGCAAGGTACTGAAGCGGCGCGGGCTCCGAAGCGGTCGCGGCGACGACGATCGAATATTCCATCGCGCCGTTTTCTTCGAGCTGCTTGACGATCTGCGCCACGGTCGAACGCTTCTGGCCGACGGCGACATAGACGCAGTAAAGCTTCTTGCCTTCATCGTCGCCCTGATTGGCTTCCTTCTGGTTGATGAAGGTGTCGATGGCGACAGCGGTCTTGCCGGTCTGGCGGTCACCGATGATCAGCTCGCGCTGACCGCGGCCCACGGGCACCAGCGCGTCAATCGCCTTGAGGCCGGTCTGGACGGGCTCCGACACGGATTCGCGCGGGATGATGCCGGGGGCCTTCACTTCGACGCGGCTGCGCTTGTCAGCGACAATCGGGCCCTTGCCGTCGATCGGGTTGCCGAGCGCATCGACCACGCGGCCGAGCAGGCCCTTGCCCACGGGCACGTCCACGATGGTGCCGGTGCGCTTGACGACATCGCCTTCCTTGATCTCGCTGTCCGAGCCGAAGATCACGACGCCGACATTGTCGGCTTCGAGGTTCAGAGCCATGCCCTGCACCCCGTTGGAAAATTCCACCATCTCGCCGGCCTGCACCTTGTCGAGGCCGTGGATGCGGGCGATCCCGTCACCCACCGACAGCACGGTGCCGGTTTCGCTGACTTCGGCCTCGGTGCCGAAATTGGCGATCTGGTCCTTGATGACCTTCGAGATTTCTGCGGCGCGGATTTGCATGTGTCTTGTCCTTTAAGCCTGCATGGCTTTGGCGAGCGAGTTGAGACGGGTGCGGATCGAGGCATCAATGCGCTGCGATCCGATGGTGACGACAAGGCCGCCAAGCAGGTCAGGATCGACCGCGGCGGTGAGCATGACAGTGCGGCCTTCGCGCGCCGTCAGCTTGGTCTTCAATGCGGCGATCTGATCATCGCTGAGCGGATGGGCGCTGGTGACAGTTGCGGTCACTTCGCCGCGCTGGGCCGCAGCGATTGCCTTGAACGCCGAAATGATGCCCGGCAGCTTTGCGAGGCGGCGATTGGCCGCAAGCACGCCGAGGAAATTGGTGGTCAGCGCGGAAAGCTTCAGCTTCTTTGCCACAGCGGCCATCGCCTGACCCTGCGCCGAACGGGCAAGTTCAGGATTGGTGGTAAGCGCAGCCAGATCGGCCGATTCGGTCAGGGCAGCGCCCAGCGTTTCGAGATCGGTCTCGACCGCAGTCACCTTGCCATTCTCGGCAGCCAGATCGAACAGGGCCGAGGCATAGCGTCCAGCCAGGCTAGCCTTGATACCGGCGGAAATATCCACGCGCGTCTCGTCCTCTCGGAAAACTCGTAAGGGGTCTTGCTTGGGCTTTGGGGTCGGAGCGCGCGCAAGGGCACCCCGTCAAAGTTGGCGCGCGCCTAGCAATTGATTCTGGTTCCTGCAAGCCACGAGGGGCGGTAATTGTGCAGGTGCGAATATACGAGGGGTCAGACGCAGCTGCCGGGGCCGGATGCAGCGGTGATCCTCTCGCCCCGTCTGATCCTCTCGGTCACGTCCCTTAAAGCCGCATTGGCGCGCTTGTCGGCCCGTGCCCGTGCAGCCTCGTCAAGCGTGCTGATGTCACCTTCGGCATTGAGCGCCTGCGTCCAGGCGCGGTCGGCAGCGGCAGCTTCTTCCGCGGTGCACAGGCCATTGCCATGGCTGGTGACGATGCATTCCTCACCCCCAGCCGTGGTGATGCAATCGAGTTCGGTCGAAATCGGCGCACAGGCGGTCGCCACGCCGCTGACGTCGAAGTCGGCAATGGCGGCCTTGTATTGCTGCCAGCACCCCGCCTCGCCTGCTTCGCCTTTCTCTCGGGCACAGATGCAGGCGGCGGTGGCAAGCGATTGCAGGCGCGGCACAGCAACTTTTGCGGCGCGCTGTGCCTGCGAGGCCTGCCAGTCGAGGTAGCGCAAGCCCATCCGCCCGCCGATCAGCAGCGCCAGCACCCCCGCGATCAGCACCAGCCACTTCCTGCGGGTCATTTTGCCGCACTCTTGGGCGCACAGGAATAGACCAGCCGCTCGTTCGGCTGTGCGGGCAGCTTGGCGATCAGCGCCGATTGCTGTTCGCCAAGGGTGCGCGCCGCATCGCTGACCCCGCAGGCGGGCGGGGTGTAGGCGGCGCGGGCCTCGCGTGCGGCGGCCAGCGCCTGCTGGCCCAGCAGATAGCGATCGGTGCGCAATGTGCGGGTTTCGGGATCATAGGTGTTGACCGCCAGCGCGGCATCTTCCTGTGCTGCGAACACCCGTTGCCATTCGCCCGCCGTGCCAAGCCCGTATTGGGTGCGTCCGTTGACGCAGCCATCGGCGGACCATTCGAAAGCGATATCATCGGTGCGCGCCGCGGTAACGCGGCTGCGTTCGGCCACCAGCGTGCAGATCAGCGCGCCCTCTGCCGCTTCGGACCCTGCATCAGAGGCGGGGGCATCCTTGCCTTGCGCCTTGGCGAGCGCGGCGGCGACCCGCTCCTCGATTTCGGCAAGGCCCGGACGCGTGACCCACAGCAGCACCGCCACCGCCAGTGCTGCTGCCGATCCGGCAGCGGCAAGGCGGGCGTGGGTGCGCCGCGCCTCGTCCCCGCGCCACACAAAGGCGGCATAGCCTGCGCCGATGCAGGCGATCAGCATGACCAGCGCCAGCGCCATGCGGTTCTCGCGCGATGCCAGCACCTCCATCTGCGCCTTGAGCCGCGCCGTCTCGCGCACTTCACGCAAGGTTTCAGCACGCTCGGCCAGCGCAGCGCGGGCCTGCGTCTGGGCGGCCTCCATGCGCTGGCGCTCCTCGGCGTTCAGTTCCGCGATCGAGCGGCAGGGCAGGGTATTGACCACCGGTTCCACCCCGTTTTTGCGCAGGAAGGGCAGCAATTCGCGCAAGGATACCGCAAAGTAGAACTCTGCCTCACCGCCCGCCGAATCCGCGCTGAAGCTGTTGACCCCGATCACCCGGCCGCACGGATCGAGCAGCGGCCCGCCCGAATTGCCGCGCGCGATGGGGGCCGTGTGGAGGATCGTGTCGAACTGCCGGCTGGGCCGCTCACCCGACAGGTAGCCGCGTGATTTCACCGGTGGCTGGGCGCGGAAGATGTCCGCCATATCAAGGCCTTGAGCCAGATCGACATTCATCGGATAGCCAACCGCAGCCACCTCCCCAAGGTCGCCGGTTGCCCCGCCCGCCAGCGCCAGCGGCGGCAGGCGCAGGCTGCCCGTTGCGATTTCGAGCAAAGCCAGATCGTTGCGCGGGCTGACCGCGACGACGCGGGCGAAGGCCCCGCCTGCGCCTTCGGACGGGACGATGCCGATCCGCAGCGTATCGTCCTGCACCGCTTCGGCCACGACATGGGCATTGGTGACGATCCGTGTGGCGCTGACAGCAAAGCCGGTGCCGTGGCTGACGGGGGCAGGCGGGCCGCCTCCCCCGCCGATGATCACCACCCGCACCACGCCGCGCGCCGCCGCCTCGACATCGCCGGGATCGGCCGAAGCGGGCAGGGCAAGCAGGGCGAGAAGGAGGGCAATAGCGCCGATCAGCCGGGTCATGGCGGGCGTTATAGCCGCTTTTTCGGGTCAGGCGACATTGAACGCAAGCTTTCCGGCTGCCGGGAAAGGCCGTGCGGCTTACTTCCCTCGCCACAACCAGGAGAAACCCGATGGACTATGTAATCGAAGGCCTCGACCCGGCCCCGTTTGCCGGGCTGTTCGGCCTTGGCGATACCGAGCTTGCCGCCAGAGCTGCGGTGCGCATGGTGGCCGACACCCGTCCGGGCTATCCGTGCCGGGTGAGCCTTGAGGACGCCCAACCGGGGACGGCGCTGCTGCTTGTCAACCACATCAGTCGCCCTGCGCCCGGCCCCTATCGCGCCGCCCACGCGATCTTCATCACCGAGGGCGCGAGCACCCCGGCGCGGTTCGTCAATGCCGTGCCGCCGGTCTTCCTCCCGCGTGTGCTGTCCTTGCGCGGCTTCGATGCGGACGGCATGATGGTGGATGCGATGCTCACCCAGCCGGGGGAGGCTGAGGCCGGGCTGCTGCGCTTGCTGGGACAGCAGCAGATCGTCGAGGTCGACGTCCACAATGCGGTGCGCGGTTGCTTTTCGGCACGGGCGCGGCGGGCGTGAGGAGTGTTTCACGTGAAACATTATGAGAACATGACCGACGATGCCCGCTGGCAGGCGATGCTGGCCAAGGACCGGCGGTTCGACGGGGCCTTTGTCACCGGCGTGCATTCCACCGGCATCTATTGCCGCCCCTCCTGTCCGGCGCGGGCACCCTTGCGCCGCAATGTGCGCTTCTATGACACGCCGCAAGCCGCACGCGAGGCAGGGCTGAGGCCGTGCAAGCGGTGTTCTCCGGACACCCTGAGCGCCGAGGAGGCCTGCGTGCTCGCCGCGATTGCCGCGATCCGCGAAAACGGGGTGATGACGCTGGATCAGCTGGCCGGGCTGACAGGCTATACTGCGACGCATTTTCAACGCCTGTTCAAACGCACCACCGGCCTGTCCCCTGCGGCCTATGCCCGGGCCTGCCGCGAACAGCGCGCAAAGGACGCCTTGAGCAGGGGTCTGCGCGTGACCGAGGCCGTGGCTGCGGCAGGCTACGGGGGGTCTGAACAATTCTATGCGGAAACGAAAGGCAGGCTGGGAATGAAGCCGAGTGACTGGAGCCGGGGCGGGGCGGGACGCTTGATCCACTGGGCGGTGCTGCCGACTTCGCTCGGGCCGATGCTGGTCGCCGCGACCGACAAGGGCGTGTGCTGTCTTGCCTTTGCACAGGGCGAGGCTGAACTTGCGGCCCGTTTCCCCCAGGCGCAGCTGGGGCCCGCGGGCGATGATTTCCGTGACCTGTTTGCGCAGGGCCTGGCCGCAGTCGAACAGCCGGGGCCGGGCAATGCCGCGATCCCGCTCGACGTCCACGGCACCGCCTTCCAGAGCCGCGTCTGGGAAGAACTGCGGCGCATCCCGCACGGGCAAACGCGCAGCTATGGCGAACTCGCCGCGATGCTGGGCAACCCCAAGGCCAGCCGCGCGGTGGGCGGGGCGAACGGGGCGAACAACATCGCGGTGCTGATCCCCTGCCACCGCGTGATCGCCGCCGATGGCTCGCTCGGGGGCTATGCCTATGGCTTGGAGATCAAGGCCGAGTTGCTGCGGCGCGAGGGGCGCTAGGGCGCTAGGGCGCTCGTGCCTACCCCCGGCCCCTCCCGCAGGCGGGAGGGGAGTTGCAGCGCGATCCAGTTCCCCTCCCGCTTGCCGGCGGGGGCAGGGGTGGGCCTGTCCGAACCTCAATCCAGCTTCGGCGGCATTCCCGGCTCGCACTTGGCCATGGCGCGTTGGTAGGCGGGGCGCTCTCCGATGCGCTTCAGGTAGGCTTGCAAATTGGGCAGATGGTCGATCCCCATGCCGCTCATCGCCCTTGAGGTCGTCAGCTGGAAGCCCATCATGATGTCGGCGGTGGTCAGCTGCGCGCCGCCGAAATAATCGGCCTCGCCCAGCCGCTTTTCGACGATGGCCCAGCCTTTCTGGAACCGGTCGGCCACAAACGCGGGCATTTCGGCCGCGCCCATGAACTGCGCCACCAGCGCCATCATGCCATTGGTCATGAAGGTCGCGTTGGCCCAGTGGTAATAGAACAGGTGATCGGCAAAATCGGGGTGGTCCGGCCCCGGCACCAGAGCCGTATCGGGGGCATATTTCGCCACGATGTAATCCATGATCGCGCCGCTTTCGCCGAGCACGAAATCGCTATCGGTGATGACCGGGGCAATGCCCATCGGGTGCAGCGCCTTGTATTCATCAGGAGCCAGACGATTATCGGCGCGGCGGGTGTAGAGCTTGCACTCATATTCCAGCCCCAGCTCCTCGGCGAGCCAGACGATGCGTTCGGATTGCGACAGGCGCAGGTGGTGGATGGTCAGCATGGCGGCGGCTCTCTCCCGTGGGTTGTGCTTTGCGAGGGCCTAGCCAAAGACGCTGCGCTGCGCCATCCTTGGTGTGTAACGCTTTGGGGAGCATTGCCAATCATGGACACCGCCGAAACCGCGCCGCTGCCATTGTGGAAGCGGATCGTGAACTTTCCGCTCATCACCATGCTGATCGCGCTGGCGCTGATCGCGGCCGTGATTGTCCCGGTCAACCTTGCCGCCAATGCCTTGTCGAAGCCGCTGGGCTGGGATCTGGTTGAACCGATGGCGACGGTAACGGTGATCGCCGCCCTGATCGTGCTCCAGAAAACCGTGCTGCGGCATCTGGGCGCGCGCAAGCATGACGATCTGCCCTTTGCTGCGGCCCCGCGCAATCTGGCGGCAGGCGCGCTGGGTGCAAGCGCGCTGTTCACCCTCGTGGTCGGCATCGCCGCCTTGCTGGGCGCCTATGTGATCGACGGCTGGGGCGGGATGAAAAGCTGGGTGTTCATCCTGTTCTGGGCCGGGTTCAACGCGGGCTTTGTCGAGGAACTGATGTTTCGCGGCGTCATGTTCCGCTGGATCGAGGAATTCGGCGGCAGCTGGGCGGCGCTTATCGTCACCTCAGGCCTGTTCGGGCTGGTGCATATGGGCAATGCCAATGCCACCTGGATGTCAGGCCTGACGATTGCAGCGGTCGCGGGGACGCTGCTTGGCGGGGCCTATATGCTCACGCGCAGCCTGTGGCTGCCGGTGGGCCTCCATTTCGGCTGGAACGTGACGCAGGGGCTGGTGTGGGACGTGCCGGTGTCGGGCTATGACGGCGATGGGTTGGTGGATGCCCGGCTGGTGGGCGATCCGTTGATTTCGGGCGGGGCTTTCGGGCTGGAAGCCTCGGTGATCGCGCTGGTGGTGGGGGGCGCGGCGGGCGCGTGGATGGTGCGGCGCGCAGTGCGTGCGGGCCAAGTGATGCAGCCCTGGTGGGTGCGCCGCCGTCTCGCCTCGCAAGCCTAGGGGCGCGCCCAGCCTTTGCTTGCGGGCACGAGGCTGCCGAGAAACTTTTCCGCCGTTTCCAGATATTCCCGCTGCTTGGGCTCGCCCATCTTGTCCCATGTCGCGTAAATCCGCCCGATGCGGTGGTTGCTTTCCAGCCGCGCGCGGTTTGCGTCCATGAAGTGCCAGTAAAGCGGATTGAACGGGCAGGCGTTCGGCCCGGTTTTCTGGGCGACCTTGTAGCGGCAGCCTTGGCAGTAATTGCTCATCTTGTTGATGTAATTGCCGGAAGCGGCATAGGGCTTGGTCGCCAGCCTGCCGCCATCGGCATAAAGCACCATGCCCGCCACATTGGGCAGCTCGACCCATTCGAAGGCATCGGCATAGACAGCGAGATACCAGTCCGCGACGTCTTGCGGGTCGATGCCTGCAATCAGGCAGAAATTGCCGAGCACCA
>JAGKSZ010000031.1 GCA_018991295.1 Porphyrobacter sp.
GGCTGGAGGCCCAGGGGGAGACGACCCGGGCGACGCTGGCGCGGATCGAGGCGCAGTTGAGTGACGAGTGACGAGTGGCGAGTGACGAGTGACGAGTGGTGAGGGGCGAGTGGCGAGCGGTGAGGAGCGCGGAGATGATCGCGGACAGGGTCATGTCAGCCGGGGACTCGCCACTCGCCACTCGTTCCTCGCCACTTCTGATCGAGGGCTACGCCTCCCTGTGGGGCGTGGCGGACCTGAACGGCGATGTGGTGGCGGAAGGGGCGTTCGGACGCAGCCTGGCGCGGGCCGGGCCGGGGGAGATCCGGATGCTGTTCCAGCACGACGGGCGGGCGCCGGTCGGGGTCTGGGACGCGCTGCACGAGGATGCGAAGGGCCTGTTCGTCCGGGGGCGGATCGAGGCCTGGTCGGCCGAGGCGCGCTTCGCCGCCGCCCTGGTCCGGGCCGGGGGGCTGGACGGCCTGTCGATCGGGTTCAGGACTGCGCGGGCCCGCCGCGACGGCCGGCTCAGGGTGCTGGCCGAGGTGGAGCTGTGGGAGGTGTCGCTGGTGACCTTCCCGATGCTGCCGGGGGCGCGGTTCGGGGTGGCGGCGTGACGGAGGCGGTCGGCGGCGGCAGGGCCTATGGCCCCGTCAAGCGATCGACCTCATCCTGCGCGTGCTCAGCTCGGGTCAGTGCGGCCTCGCTGGTGCGCAGGGCGGCCTCTGCCTCGGCAACGGCGACCGGATCGCCCGATTCTGCCTTGGCGATAGCGGCCTCCGAGTTCGCGACCGCGGCCCTCGCGGTCGAGATGGCGATCCGAGCCTGCTCCCTGGCGGCGTTCTCCGCCCTCCATTCGCTCACCAGCCCGACGGCGCTGGCGACGGCGATGCTGGCGCCCAAGGCGCGCCACATCAGCATGGTCCGGGGGGTGGGCCGGTAGGCCTGGAGCGCCCGCCGCTCCTCGAAGTACTTCTCGGGCGCGCCGGCTTCGAGCGCGAGCAGGCGGCGTTGCCGCCGCTTGCTGCCGAGTCCGGAGAACAGGCCGGGCCGGAGGGCCATGACGGTCCCGAGGCTCAGCATGATGAATTCGTATGCCATGACGAAACCGTGGATTGCAGGGCGGCGCGCTGTGAACCGGCAGCCGGGTGCTGCGGACGGCCGATGAGCTGACGTTCGCCCGCGCCCGTCGGGGGCGGGGCCAAACCGGAGACCGACATGAAAGAGACCAAGACCGTCTCGGGCGCGCCCGAGGCGCGTGCGGCGCTGCACGAGATGATGGCGGCGTTCGAGGCCTTCCGCGCGGCGAATGACGCGCGGCTGGCGGAGATCGAGCAGAAGACCGCGGCCGACGTGCTGCTGGAGGAGAAGGTGGCGCGCATCGACCAGGCGGTCGGGGCGGCCCAGGCGCGGCTCGACCGGCTGGCCAGCGAGGCGCGGCGGCCGGCGATCGGGGGCGGGGGGGAGGGCCCCTCCGTCACGGCCTTCGGCCGCGACACCTCCCCGCTGCGTGGGGAGGAGAAGAGCGCGTTTGCCGGCTGGATGAAGACGGGCCTCGGGCTGGAGCTGAAGGCCGGGCTGTCGACGTCGGCCGGGTCGGGGGTGCTGGCCCCGGTGGAGACGGAGCGGGCCATCGAGCGGCGGCTGATGGCGGCCTCGCCGATGCGCGAGATCGCCACGGTGCGGACCATCAACAGCGGGGTGTTCAGGAAGCCGGTGTCGACCGCCGGGGTCGAGTGCGGCTGGGTGGCCGAGACGGCGGCGCGGCCGGAGACGGATCCGGCCACCCTGTCGCTGATCGAGTTCCCGTCGGCGGACCTCTACGCCAGCCCGGCGGCGACCCAGACCCTGCTGGACGACGCCTTGGTCGACATGGACGAGTGGCTGGCCTCGGAGGTCGAGGACGCCTTCGCCGCCCAGGAGACCGAGGCCTTCGTCACCGGGGACGGGGTCAACAAGCCGAAGGGCTTCCTCGCCTATGACGCGGCGGCGGACGCGAGCGCGACCTGGGGCCAGATCGGCTATCTGGCGTCGGGCGCGGCGGGGGCCTTTCCGGCCAGCCATCCGGTCGACCGGCTGATCGACCTGATCTATGCGCCGCGGGCGCAGTACCGGCCGAACGGGCGGTTCGTGATGAACCGCAAGACGGTCTCGACCGTGCGCAAGTTCAAGGACGCGGACGGCAACTACATCTGGACGCCGGCGTCGCGGCCCGGGGAGACGGCCAGCCTGCTGGGCTATCCGGTGACCGAGATCGAGACCATGCCGGACATCGCGGCGAACAGCCTCGCGATCGCCTTCGGCGACTTCCGGCGCGGCTATCTGATCGTCGACCGGGCCGGGGTGCGGGTGCTGCGCGACCCCTATTCGGCCAAGCCCTATGTGCTGTTCTACACCACCAAGCGCGTCGGCGGCGGGGTGCAGAACTTCGACGCCATCAAGGTGATGAGGTTCTCGGCGAGCTAGTCGCCGGGGGCTTAGTGGCGAGTGGTTAGTGGCGAGTGGCGAGGAGGGTCGTCGCTCGCCGCTGGCGTGATGAGACCCCGGCGAGGACGGCAGGATGGGGGGCGCCCGCCACCCATCCCTCGCCACTCGCCACTTCCGAGCAAAGCGAGGTCCCATGACCGCAGCGGTGACGCTCACCGAGGCGAAGCTGTTCCTGCGCGTCGGGCATGACGTGGAGGACGGGCTGATCGCGACCCTGATCGAGGCGGCGACGGCGCGGGTCGAGGCCCTGACCGGCGGGCCGGTGGACGGCGAGGCGCCGGCCCCGGTGCGCCTGGCGGTGCTGCGCCTGACCGCGGCCGGCTTCGCCCGGGGCGAGGGCGACGACGCGGCCCGGGCCGAGGCCGAGGTCGCGGCCTGGCTGGCCCCCTACCGGCGGGTGCGGCTGTGAGCCCGCCGCGGCGGCTGGCCGAACTGCTGGAGCCGGTGGAGGCCGAGACGCCGTATGGCGGGCGCAGCGTCAGCTATGTCCCGCTGGGCTGGACCTGGGCGGCGCTGGCCCCAAGGGCGCGGCGGGCAGGGACCGAGGCCGGGCGCGACGCCGGGATTGAAAAGACCATGGCGGAGACGCGCGCCGATCCGCGGCTGCAGGTCGGGCGACGGCTGCGGCTGGCGGATGAGGACTGGGAGATCGTCACCCTCGACAGGATCTCGCCCGGGCGGGTGCGGCTGGGGCTGGAGCGGCGGCGATGAGCGGGGCGGAGAATGGGCTGGTGCGGGCGCTGGTCGCCCATCTGAAGGCCGATCCGACGCTGGCGGCGCTGGTGGGCGGACGGGTGTGGGAGGATCTGCGGCCGGGCGCCGCCTTCCCGCAGCTGCTGCTCGGGCCGGGCGAGAGCCGGCCGGTCGCGGCGGACGGGGACCTGGTCGAGCACCGGCTGACGCTGAGTTGCGCCTCGCGCTTCCAGGGACTGGAGGAGGCGCGGGCGGTGGCCGCGGCGGTGCGGGCGCGGCTGGAGGGGGCGCGACTTGAGGGCGACGGGATGCGGACGGTCAGCCTCGGCGTGACCTTCGTCGACGCTTTCCGCGCGCGGGACGGGGCCCGGGCCTGGGCGGTGATCCGGGTGCGGGCGGTGACGGAAGGCGCGGCGTGAGCAAGGGGTGAGCGAGAGTGAGCAAGAGGTGAGCAGGTGCGCGGCCGATCTGCTCACCTCTTGCTCACCAGCACTCTTCACTCGGCCACGCGCTCCAAATGGACAGGGAGAGCAAAGCATGGCGGCGCAGAGGGGGAGGGACATCCTGCTGAAGATCGCGGACGGGGCCGGGGGCTTCGTCACGGTGGCGGGGCTGCGGGCGCGCACCCTGTCGCTGAATGCGCGTCCGGTGGACGCGACGGACTCCGACAGCGCCGGGCGCTGGCGCGAGCTGCTGGACGGGGCCGGGGCGCGCTCGGCGGCGGTGAGCGGCGAGGGGGTGTTCCGCGACGCGGCGTCGGACGCCCTGATCCGGGAGGCCTTCTTCGCCCAGGCGGCGCGGACCTGGCGGCTGGTGATCCCCGACTTCGGCACGCTGGAGGGGCCGTTCCAGGTGGCGGCGCTGGAGTACGCCGGCGAGCACCAGGGCGAGGCGACCTACGCCGTCAGTCTGGCCAGCGCCGGGGAGATCAGCTTCACCGGGCTGGGGCCGACGCCGTGAGCGGGGTGAACGGCGTGCATGGGGTCAATGGAGTCAGGGGCGAGGTGCGGGCGACGCTGGGCGGGGCCGAGCGGCGGCTGTGCCTGACCCTGGGCGCGCTGGCGGAGATCGAGACGGGGCTGGGCGTGGCCGGGGTCGAGGCCCTGGCGGCGCGGCTGCGGGCCCTGTCGGCGGCGGACCTGACGGTAGTGCTGGCGGCGCTGTTGCGCGGGGGCGGCGAGGGCGAGGCGGCGGACGGACTGGCCCGGGCGCCGGTGACGCCGGCCGAGGCCGCGGCCGCGGTGGCCCGGGCCTTCGCCGCGGCGGCGGCGTGAGCGGGGCCACGCCCTGGGCGGAGCTGCTGCGGACGGCGGCGGGGCTGGGCGTGGCGCCCGAGGCCTTCTGGCGGTTGTCGCTGCGGGAATGGCGCTGGCTGACGGCCCCGCGCGGCGGGCCGGCGCTGGGCCGCGACGGGCTGAAGGCCCTGATGGAGCGATATCCCGATGACTGACGACTTCAGGGACGACCGGCCCGACGATGTGCGGGCGCGGGCGGCCGAGGCGGCCGAGGCGGCCGAGGCGCTGAAGGGGCTGGAGGCCCCGGCGGAAGCGGCGGCCCGGGCGATCGAGACGGCCTTCGGGCGGGCGGGCGAGAGCCTGAGCCGGTCGCTGGCCCGGGCGGCGGCGGACGGGGAGCTGAGCCTGGCCGAGTTGGCCCGGGCGGTGCTGACGGCGCTGAACGCCGGGCTGGGCGCCGGTCGCGGCGGCGAGGGGCTGGCGGCGGCGGTGAGCGCCGCGGTCGGGGGGCTGTTCGGCGGGGCGCGGGCCGAGGGCGGGCCGGTGCGCGGCGGGGGCGCCTATCTGGTCGGCGAACGCGGGCCGGAGGTGTTCGTGCCCACGTCCTCGGGCCGCGTCGAAAGCGGCAGCGGCGCACCGCCGGGCCGCGATGTGCGGGTTGCGATCCAGCTTGCCGTGCCACGCGGACAGGCAGCCCCCACCGCGATGCAGCGATCCTCGCGCCAGATCGCCAGCGCCGTGCGCCGCGCGCTGCAACAGGCCTGAACCAAGGACACCCCGCGATGGCATTCTGGCTCACGCGTGAACCCCGCGCGCAGGAAAGCACCTTCATGCAGCGCTTCGATCCGCGCTTCTGGACCGTCAATTTCCCCCGTCCCGCGATGGCTTCGGTGGTGACGACCGCCCCGGACGCGCTGCGGGTTGATATCGAACTGCACAATGCCGGCGAATTGGTTGGCCTGATCTGGGAGAGCGCCGATACGCTCGATCACCCGCTGCTGGCCTATGCAACCGACGTTGACTACCGCTTCACAACGCTCAGCTTCCGCTGGCAATCGACCGGCATCGTCGCGCTCGATCAGGTCAATGGCCCGACCCTGACGATCGAGGGGCGCGATGGGTCGGGGCTGGCGCGCACCTGGTATGTGCGGTTGTGGAATTATGCCGAGGGCACGCCCACCGATGCGCGCATCACTCTGCCGTTCTCCTCACTGGAAAGCGGTTTCGGCCTACCCGGTGAGCCGATCTTTGCCGGTGACATCGACCGGATATTCATCTCGCTGGTGGCTCCGGGGTTTGTAGCGGGAAGCACCGCGCCACTGCCCGCACGGTTCAACGGATCGGTGACCATGACCGAGATCCGCGCCGATGGATCGCGGGCGATGATCGCCTTGGGCGATGTGCTGGTGCCCCCGCATGGCGAACGCATGGCGAGCGCCTATGACGATGCCTACAACCAGACCCCGGCGCGGCTGCTGCGTGCGGTCACGGGGCTCGGTTACCGCGAGGATATCGTCCACTATGTCGGGATGAGCCACTTCATGCGGCTCGTCCGCCAGCCGGACACATCGCTGAAAGCGGCGCCAAACGGGGAGTTATGCACCCCGGCCAGTGCATGGCACGGCAGTTTCTTTGCGCTGGCCAGAGACGCCGGGTTTACGGCGATCGCCTCGCTCTCCTACGAATTGTTCGATGCTTACTGCCCGGAAAGCTGGAAGCAGCGCACTGCCAGCGGCGCGCCGGCACTGACGGGATGGGTGCCGCCTTCCACCCTGCTTTCACCCGCCAACATCGCCGCGCGGGGATGGCTGGCGGGCGCGGCGGCGGCTTTTGTCGCTCTGCTCAAGACAGCTGGCCAACCGGTGCGCTTCCAGATCGGGGAGCCGTGGTGGTGGGTCACCCCGGCGCGCGAAATCTGCCTTTATGACGATGCGGCCAAGGCAGCCCTGGGCGGCAATCCGCCGGTGATTGCCGACATCGCCGCACCTTTGAATGCCGCCGCCACGGCGCTTCTCGATGCAGCAGGGGCGCTGCTTGCCCAATCCACTGCTGCACTGACTGCGGCAGTCCGAACGGCGGCACAAGGGCCTGCCGAGGTTCTGCTGCTGGCCTTCACGCCCACTATCCTCGATCCTGCCACCCCCGAGCTTTACCGCGCCAACCTGCCGATTGGATGGGCGCATCCTGCCTTCGACCGGTTGCAGCTGGAAGATTACGACTGGCTGACTGCCGGAGCCGATGCGGCGCGGCGCGCGGCCTACGCCTATGTCGATGCGCGGCCCGGCTATCCGCTGGCGGGTCAGGATTATCTCGCCGGCTTCCGTCCTCGACCCGCCCGATGCGGAAGCCTTCTGGGCGCGCATCGACGCAGGCCTCGACGAGGCGGCCGGGCGCGGCATCGCCCGGCGCTATGTCTGGGCACTGCCGCAGGTCAACCGCGACGGCTACACCCGCCTCGCCCCCTCCCCGGAGCAAGCCATGGACCCCTTCGACGACGTGCTCTACCCCTTCGCCCTCGGGCGGAGCGCCTCGGTCGCGCCCGAGTTCTCGACTTCGATCGCGGTAACAGCCTCAGGCCACGAACGGCGCAATTCGCTGTGGTCGGACGCGCGGCTGCATTTCGATGTTGGCCCGGGCATCCGATCAGAGGCCGAGCTTGCCGATCTTATCGCCTTTTTCCGCGCCCGGCGTGGCCCCGCACGCGGCTTCCGGCTGACGGACCCCTTCGACAGCAGCTCCAACGGCATGAACGCCGCCCCGACCATGCTCGATCAGCTACTCGGCGTGGGGGACGGTGCGCGTGCGGATTTCCAGCTCGCAAAGTCCTATGGCGGCGGCAGCGAACCGCAGGTGCGCGCCATCACCCGCCCGCGTGCGGGCACCATCGTGGTGAGTGTCGGCGGCGCGGCCACAAGCGCCTGGACGCTGGGCGACAAGGGCATGATCCGCCTCGCCGCCGCCCCGCCTGCCGGGGCCGAGGTGCGCGCCGGCTTCCGCTTCGATGTGCCGGTGCGTTTTGCCGAGGACCGGCTCGATGTCTCCGCCGTCAACTTCGCCGCCGGGGAAGCCCCTTCGGTGCCACTGATCGAGATCAGGGAGACCGCCTGATGCGCGTGTTCTTTGACCGCGAGCTCGATACCGTGGCGACCTTCTGGCGCATCTATAGGCGCGATGGCGCAGCGCTGGCCTTTACCAGCCATGACCGCGATCTCAGCTTCGGCGGTATCCGTCATCTTGCGGCTCCCGGCATGATCCCCGCTGCGATCCGCATGACTGCCGAAATCGCCAATGACAGTGCCGAGGTGCAGGGCGCGCTCAACCACGATTCGCTGCGCGAGGATGATCTGGCCGCCGGATTGTTCGATGATGCCGCGATCGAAATCGGCGCGGTCGACTGGACCAGCCTTGAACACCACACGCTTTACACAGGGCAAATCGGCCGGATCGAGGATGATCGGACACAATTCTCAGCCGAGCTGCGATCATCCAAGAGCCTGCTCGAACAGGATCTTGTTCCGCGCACCAGCCCGACCTGCCGCGCCGAGTTCTGCGGACGCGGGTGCGGGCTTTCGGCCTCGCGCTTCTCTACGGTTGATACGCTGACGGCGGTCGATCTGGAAGGCAACCGCGCACGCTTTGCCGGGCTTGACGCAGAGCGTTACGTCGATGGCCGGGTGCGCTTCATGGGCGGGCCCCAGACCGGCGTTGCCTTCGGCGTGATCGATGCTGCGGGCGATTGGCTGGTGCCGGATCGCCCGCTGGTGGCCGGAACCCAGCCGGGGACCCGCGCCGAACTGCGCGAAGGCTGCGATCATACTATCGCCACCTGCGCAGAGCGGTTCGGCAATGCTGCCAATTTCCGGGGCGAGCCGTTCCTGCCGGGCAATGATCTGCTCGCCCGCTACGGTCAGCCATGACCGATCCCGGCAAGGCACTTGCACAAGCTGCGCTCGGGATGGTGGGTTGCCCCTTCCGCCTGCATGGGCGCGACCCGGCAAGCGGGCTCGATTGCGTCGGCCTGGTTGCCGCTGCACTGGCGGCAACCGGTGCGCGGCCGATCGCGCCCACCGGCTATGGCTTGCGCAATCTTGGCGTTGATCCGTGGCTGCCCCTGGCCGCAGGTGCGGGCCTTGCGCCGGTTTCAGGCGAGGTCCGAGCGGGCGACATCCTGCTGATCGCGCTTGGCTTTGCCCAGCACCACCTCGCCACCGCCGTCGATGAGACAGGCGTGGTCCATGCCCATGCCGGGCTGCGGTGCGTGGTTCATCAGCCGCGCGATCCGGCGTGGCACATCAGCGCCCATTGGCGAATCGCACCCGATCCGGAAGGCTAACCCATGGCGACCATCATCCTCACCGCCGTCGGCAGCGCGATCGGCGGACCTATCGGCGGCTCGATCGGGGCATTTATCGGCCAGCAAATCGACGCCCGCATCTTTGCCCCCAAGGGCCGCGAGGGTCCGCGCCTCAAGGACCTGACGATCAGCACGTCGAGCTACGGCCAGCCGATCCCGCGCCAGTTCGGTCGGATGCGGGTTGGCGGCACGGTGATCTGGTCAACCGACCTCATTGAAAGCAAACGCAAGGAAAAGGGCCGCAAGGGCCAGCCCTCGACCACCGTCTACTCCTATTCCGCCTCCTTCGCGGTCGCTGTGTCGAGCACGCCGATTGACCGGCTGGGACGGATCTGGGCCGATGGTGCCCTGCTGCGCGGAGTGCAGGACGATCTGAAGGTCGGCGGCACCTTGCGGGTCTATCGCGGCTTTGGCGATGACCCGGTCGACCCATTGATCGCGGCGGCCAAGGGCGGACTTGCTCCGGCGTTCCGCGACTGCGCCTATGTGGTGTTCGAGAACCTTGAACTGGGCGATTACGGCAACCGCATCCCGGCGCTGAGTTTCGAGATCTTTGCCGATGGCGGTGACGAGACAGTTTCGCTCGCCCAGCTTGTTCCCGGTGCGACATTTCCTGCCGCCGAGCCGCCACTTGCCCAGACGCGCGGCTTTGCCGACGAGGGCGGCGCGCTCGCGGCAACGCTTGCCGCAATCGATCAGGTGATCCCGCTGGTGGTCGCCTCGGGCAGCGAGGGCCTGACCATTGCCACCCGCAGCACGCCGGGGGACGAGGTCATTACGCTGCCCGAACAGCTGGCCAACGACCCCGGCGCGCAGGACGAGGCGCGCATCAAGCAGCGCGCCGGGCTGCCGGAACGCACTCCTGCGGCGCTGCGCTATTACGACGAGGAGCGCGATTATCAGACCGGCGTGCAGCGCGCAGCAGGCGAACGCAAGGCGGGCCGCGAACTGATGATCGATCTGCCCGCTACCCTCACGGCCAGCGGGGCACGCCAGCTTGCCAATGACAGTGCCAATCGCGCCCGCTGGCAGCACGAAACCGTCACCTGGCGCATCGGCGTGCTCGACCCGCGTCTGACCCCGGGCAGCATCGTGCGCCTGCCTGATGCCCCGGGGCATTGGTTACTGCGCAGCTGGGAGTGGCTCGACCGCGGGATCGCGCTGGAACTCGAACGGCTCGCCCCGGAAAGCGGCCCGCCGCGCCCCACAGATCCGGGCGAAGGCCTGCCACCGGCAGACCTGATCATCCCGCAAACCCGCCTCGCCGCCTTCGAAGTCCCCCCTGAGGCGAGCGCCAATCCCTCCAGCCCGGTGATGTTCGCGGCCGCTTCAGCTGCGAACAGCGCTTGGCGCGGCGCGGCGTTGTTCGTGGTGCAGGGCGCTGCGCTCGTCGAGCTTGGTGCAACCGGTTCACGCAGATCGGTCATGGGCACGCTCAGCAGCCCCCTTGCGCCCTCATCTGCCCTGCTGTTCGAGCCGCAGGCCGAAGCCATCGTGCAGCTTGTGGCGGAAGACCTTGCTCTGGCGGACACCGATCTGGCCGGACTGACTGCGGGGGCAAACCGCATGCTGATCGGTGAGGAGCTGGTGCAGTTCAGCCAAGCCGAGCCACTCGGCGCAGGGCTTTGGCGGCTTGGCGGGCTGTTGCGCGGCAGAGGCGGGACCGAGCCAGCGGCGTTCTTCGGCCATCCAGCAGGCACTGCCGCTGTCTTCATCGATGACAGCCTCGTTCCGCTCGATCCGCAACTGGTGCCGTCACAGGCCGGCACGCAGATCGCAGCGATTGGCACGGCAGATGTCGACGCGGTGATCGCGCAGCTTGCCAACCCCGGCCTGTCGCGCCGCCCGCCGTGCCCGGTTCACGCACGCACGACGCTGAGCGCAGATGGCACAGCCAACTACCGCTGGACCCGCCGGGCTCGCGGGCAATACCGCTGGGAGGACGGCGTCGACACCCCGCTTGTGGAAGAGCGTGAGGCCTATTTGGTCGGTTTCGGCCCGGCCGATGCGCCCCACGCCATCTGGCAGCCCGTGGTGGCGCAATTTGCGCTCAGCGCCGCTGAAAGAGCCGCCCTTGTCGCTTCCCATGGTCCAGGCGCGCTGTGGGTGCGCCAGCTTGGCACCTTCGATCGCTCAGCGCCGCTGCTGCTTGCATCTCTTTCCTGACTTTTGCGGAGGTTATTGCCCGATGTCCGATCCTGTCGCCTTTGCCAGCACCACCCCTGCCATCGGCCTGCCCCTGCTGATCGCCGGGCAGGCGCAGAAGGAGTTCTTCGTCAACGAAGCTTTGTGCGTGCTCGATGCCCTGAACGCACGGGCCATTACCGCATCGCAGGCCGCACCGCCTGCTGCGCCGCCGGAAGGCGCGAGCTACCGCGTAACCACCCCTGCAACCGGCGCGTGGGCCGGTCAGGAGAACCGCATTGCGGTCCGGATTGGCGGGGATTGGCACTTCATTGCGCCTGCAGAAGGTTGGGTACTCTTCGATCGGGCGGCGAGCCGCCTGACCATCTTCCGCACGCAGTGGCAACCCGCCGAAGTCGTCGCAGCCCCCTCCGGAGGGGTCGTCATCGACACTCAGGCCCGCGCAACATTGACCGCTCTGATCGCAGCCCTGCGAACCATGGGTGTCCTTGGTGCACCGCCCGCCTGATCGCCACGAACCGCGGATTTACGGGCATTTTGTAAGCTTATTTTTATCCACAAGCCCCTCAAAGCGACATTCTTGCAACACACGATAGGCATTGTCTGCTTGCCTCTCGCGGGGGGAAAAGATAGAGACAGCCGGTGCCTCAAGTCTAATACAAAGGGGAAATTTCGAAATGCGCAAACTCGTCATTGGAATGGCGATGGCCTCGACCGCGCTGACCACGGCCGCCATGGCCAGTGAAGGCCAGTGGTATATCCATGGTGATGGCGGCGTTATG
>JAGKSZ010000263.1 GCA_018991295.1 Porphyrobacter sp.
CAAGGGCTTGATGGCAGGTGTGCGGGGCCTTGACCCGGCACAGGCGGAGGGCTTCGGGCCGGAATCGGGCCGGTTCGGCCACCTGCCCGAACTGGATTCGAGGGCGGTCGCAGGGCTGCGCACCGAAAGGGAAGACCGGCTGGGCATCGTCATCGAGGATGATGATGTCGATGGCGAAATGCTTGAGACCTATGGCGGGCGGCTGGCCTTCGCCCGGGCCAAGCTAGACCCCCGCTAGACCCCCGCTAGACCCCCGCCAGATCCCCGCCAGACCCCTCTCAGGCCAGCCCAGACCATGTTTTTCACGTGGAACATCCCGGGATTTGCGGCCGACGAACAGCTTGTCGCCTTCGATCGCGGGCGACAGGTGCGGGTGCTGATCTGTCCGGCATGGTTTGACGAGGCGAACAAGCTGCGGCGCTTCACGCTGGACGTGATGCGCAGGCTGGACCGCGCCGGGATCGACAGCCTGCTGCCCGATCTGCCGGGCTGCAACGAAAGCCTTTCTCCCCTTTGTGATCAGACACTTGAAGGCTGGCGTTCAGCCATGATCGCAGCGGCCGAGAGCTTGCGCGCGACCCATGTTCTGGCAATCCGCGCCGGGGCGCTGGTGGCACCGGAAAGCCTTCCGGGCTGGCACTATGCCGCCCAAAGCGGGCCCAAGCTCCTGCGCGGCATGATCCGCGCCCGCACCATCGCCGCACGCGAGGCGGGAATTGCCGAGACTTCCGAGGCACTTATGGAGCAAGGCCGGTCATCCGGGCTGGTACTCGGCGGATGGCATATCGGCCCGGCGCTGTTCGCCGCGCTGGAAAGTGCCGAACCCGCGCTCGCCCCCGGCCAGTCCGACATTGCGCAATCTGCGATCGGCGGCCCCGGCCTGTGGCTGCGCGCCGAGCCTGATGAAGATGCCGGGCAATCGGCAAGGCTGGCGGAACTGGTGGCCGAAAGCGTCGGGAATTCAGAGCCATGACCCGCCTTTCGCACACCTTTGGCTGCGGCGGCCTGACGCTCGCAGGGACGCTCGACATGGCCCCCGGCACCACCGGGCTTCTGATCGTGAGCGGCGGCAATGAGATCCGCGCCGGAGCCTTTGGCGGGCAGGCCGATATGGCCGCGCGCATCGCCGCTGCAGGCTTCCCGTGCTTTCGCTTTGACCGCCGGGGGATTGGCGACAGCGACGGCGAAAACCGGGGATTTCGCCATAGTGCCAAGGATTTGACCGCCGCGCTTGACGCCTTCCGGGCGATGGTGCCGCAGCTTTCGCGGGTGGTCGCTTTCGGCAATTGCGATGCCGCCTCGGCGCTGATGTTGGCAAAAGGCGCGGGCTGCGATGCGCTGGTGCTGTCCAACCCTTGGACCATCGAGCAGGACGAAGGCGCAGCCGCAGACGATACGCCGCCCCCCGCAGCGGTCCGTGCGCGCTATCTGGAAAAGCTCAAGAACCCGCGTGAATTCATGCGATTGCTGGGCGGTGGTGTGGATCTGCGCAAGCTTGCCCGCGGGGTGATCCACGCGCTGAGGCCGCCTCCGCCGCCCTCCAGTCTGGCGCAGGACATGGCAGCGGGGCTCGCCAGCTTTACAGGCCCGGTCAGCATTCTGCTCGCCACCGCCGATCGCACCGCCCAGGTGTTCGAGACCGCATGGGACCGTAACGATCCCCGCATCCGCCGCTGCGAAGGCGCAGGCCACGCCTATGTCGAGCCTGAACACCGCGCCTGGCTTGAAGCGCAACTGCTTGAAATGCTGCGCGCTTAACGCTCGAACAGGCTGACCAGTTCAACATGGGTTGACCAGCGGAACTGGCCGACCGGGCGCAGCTTCGTCAGCCGGAACCCGGCCTCGGCCAGCACCGCCGCATCGCGCGCCCAACTGGCCGGATTGCAGCTGACATAGACGACGCGGGTGAGCGTGCTGCCTGCAATTTCAGCCACTTGTGCCCGCGCCCCTGCCCGCGGCGGATCGAGCAGCACGGCATCGAAGCGGTTCAATTCGGCCGGTTGCAAGGGCGAGCGGAACAGATCGCGGTGCAAGGCCAGGACCTGCCCCCCGGCCCGCGCCCCTGCGCTCTTGCAGGCAAGGTGCGCGGCCTGATCGGCCTCGGCCGCCAGCACCTTGCGCCCGTCCCTGAGGCCGAAGGCAAAGGTGCCGAGGCCGGCAAACAGGTCCGCAACCATCCGCGCGCCCTCCAGCCAAGCGGCAGCATCGGCCAGAATCCGCCGTTCCGCATCCTCGGTCGCCTGAAGGAAGGCACCGGGCGGCAGGCCAACCGGCACGCCGCCGAGGGTCACGGTCACCGGCACAGGCTCCCATACCGTTTCCGCGCCATAGCCCTGATCGAAAGAAAGCCGCGCAAGCCCTTGTTCACGGGCGAAATCCAGCGCCGCCTCAGTCGGACCCAACCCTTCGAGCGGGAAGTGCGCAAGGCTCGCCTCCACCCCCTGATCGGCCAGCGTGAGATCGATCCCGACCATCCCCTTGGGGCCATGCGCAGCCACGAAAGCACGCAAGGGGGCGATCAGCGCGGCAAGCCTTGGGTGGAGCACCGGACATTCGGCAAGGTCGACGACCCGGTGCGATCCGCCCTCGCGATAGCCCAGCACCGCGCCCCTTGCTGTGCGCAGGCCATGCAACCCTGCCCGCCTGCGGGTCTGCGGGGGCGAAAGGTGGACGGGGAGCAGTTCCTCCGGCTCCAGCCCCTGCCCACGTGCACCGTTCAGCACCCGGTCCCGCACAAAATCAGAAAGTGCATCATCGTCAGCATGTTGCAAGGCGCATCCACCACAGCTTGCGAAGTGGCGGCACGGGGGCAACTGGTGGTGTGGTCCGGGGGTGATCGCCCCTTCGGCATCCACCACATCGCCGGGCACAGTGCCTGCAATATGGCGGCCCGAGGCGGTCACGCCGTCGCCCTTGGCGGCGATGCGGATGATGGGTTCGGTAAGGCTCACCGCGCGGCTGCTAGCGCGTCGGCCACCCTTTGGGCAAGCTGCGATGGCGTGAAAGCCGCCCCGGCCTGCCTCGCTGCCTCGCCGTGGAGCCACACTGCCTCGCAGGCAGCGGCAAAGGGATCGCTGCCGGTCGCCATGCGGCTCGCCGCGATCCCGGCGAGCACATCGCCCGTCCCTGCTACCGAGAGCCAGCTTGACGCTGGCGGTGCAAGGGCAAGGCGGCCATCGGGCGCGGCGATGCAGGTGTCCGGCCCCTTGGCCAGCACCACCATGCCGCTGACACGCGCCAGCGCCATTGCCCGCTCGCGGCGCCCTTCGGCAATCACACCGAAGCTGCGGCACAGCGTTTCCAGTTCGCCATCATGGGGGGTGGCGAGGACCGCCCTGCCCTCGGCAAGCATCGCCGGCGTGAGCAGGGTCAGAGCATCGGCATCGATCACGAGAGCACGGGCGGCGTGCAAGGCTGCGGCCAGCATCGCCCCTGCGGCAGCGTCCCGCCCCAGCCCCGGCCCGACCAGCATGGCCGCCATGCGCGGGTCGGCCAGCGCGTCACGTAGCGGGGCGCTGTCCTGCACCAGTTCCGGCGGCACGCCCGCCCGTGTCTCGCCCAGCAGCTTCACATAGCCCGCGCCCGCGCGCTGCGCGGCGGCGGCGGCGAGCAGGCCCGCGCCCGGCATCTCCCCCGCCACCACGGCG
>JAGKSZ010000032.1 GCA_018991295.1 Porphyrobacter sp.
ACCAACGGCGTCAACATGACCAAGCTGGAAAGCTACCAGCAGGGCACCAGCTTTGCTGCGACCACCTTTTATGCCGACATCATCGGTGCGCCGGGCGATCCGGCGGTGGACCGCGCGCTGGAGGAATGCGCCTTCCATTCCAAGGAATTGCGGCTTCTGGGCAGCTACCTGCAGGCGCGCGGGCGGGGCTGATGCGCTTTCCCGTTGCACCGGCCCTTCGGGCGTGCAACCAAGGCAGCCGGGATGACCGCAGCGGCCGCACAAAGCCTTTCCGAATCACCAGTGGAAACAGGCGGATCGCCCCCCGCCGGGTGGGAAAAGCTGCGCGCCGATCCGGACGTGCAGTTCACACCCGTCACCATCCCTGAACGCGCCCCGCCTGAACCTGGCTGGCTGTCCAAGCAGATCGACAAGCTGTTCGAATGGCTGGCCGATCTGCTCGCCCCCATCGGAGAGGCGCTGGCGGCATCGTGGTGGTGGCTGCAATGGGTGCTGGTCGGCCTTGTGGCGCTGTTCGTGATCGTGCTGCTGGTGCGGCTTTACGATCCCTCGCTGTTTCGCTTCCGCAAGCGCGCCAAACCCGAGGCGGCACCCGAGGTTGAGGCATGGCGTCCGGATGCTGCCACCTCTCAGGCGCTGCTCGACGATGCCGATCGCCTCGCCGCAGAGGGCCGTTATGACGAGGCGACCCACCTGCTGCTGCAACGCAGCGTCGCCCACATCGCTGCTGCCCGACCCGATTGGGTCGAACCCTCCAGCACCGCGCGCGAACTGGCCGGTCTTCCTGCGCTGCCGGGCCCGGCACGCGCCGCCTTTGGCGTGATCGCCGCAAGGGTCGAAGCCTCGCTGTTCGCGCTGCGTGCGCTTGAACGGGCCGATTGGGAAGCGGCGCGCGCGGCCTATGCGGAATTCGCCCTGGCGCGGATCGATCAGCGGGCGCTGGCCGCATGAACGCCGCTGCAACCGCCCGGCGGCCCGCCGCCTTTTCGAAGCTCGGCGCCTTTGCGCTGGTTGCAGGCGGGGCGGCGCTGTTCCTCGCCATGCTGTGGCTGATCGGGGCCGATGCCGATTTTGCAGGGGAACGCGGGAGCGGGCAGGCGCACGTGTCGAGCAATGGGCTGAACGGCTACACCGGCCTTGCCCGGTTGGCCGAAGCGCAGGGCTACAGCGTCGAACGATCGCGCAATGCCGCCGATCTGGAAACCTACGGCGTGCTGGTCATCACCCCCGATTTCTTTGGCGATGGCAAGGAAGTGGGCGAAATCATCAACAAGCGCCGCTTCCGCGGACCGACGCTGGTGATCATGCCCAAGTGGTGGACGAACACGCCTGGCCCCAACCTTCCGCCAGAAGACCGGGCGAAGTTCAAGAAAGGCTGGGTCACGCTGAGCGGCGCCGAGCCGACCGAGTGGCCCGATGTCCTGCCGACCGGTTACACCTTCAAGCACAAGGTCTTTCCTGAACCGGTCAAGCCGGTGGTCGAAATGGTCAAGGACCCCAAGACCGGCCAAAGGCAGGCGCGATTGAAAGAGCAGCCCAAGCCCGCCCCGCCCCCGCCGCCTGCGCGCTGGAGCGGGATGGGGTTTTCGGGCGTGCTGCCCACCTCCTCGATGCTTTACGCAATCCCGCCCAAGGACCACGAGGCGCTGATTACCGATGCAAAGGGCCGGGTGCTGGCCTTCGGCATCGGCCTTGGTAGCGATGAGGCCCCGACGAGCGATGACGAGGCCGAGGCCGAGGCCGACATCTACAACGAGCGTATCCAGCCGGTAATTTTCCTGGCTGATCCCGACCTTGCCAATAATTACGGCCTTGCCGATCCCCAGCGCGCTGCTGCGGCGCTGGCCCTGATCGATGAACTGGCCGCCACTGACGATATCGACGCTGTCGTGTTCGATCTGACGCTGGCGGGCTTTGGCGCTTCGGAAAACCTGCTGACGCTGGCCTTTCGCCCGCCATTCCTTGCGGCAACGCTGTGCCTGCTGGTGGCACTTGTGATCGTGGGCTGGCGCGCGTTCCAGCGGTTCGGCCCGGCAGCGGCTGCGGCGGGGCCGGATATCGCCTTCGGCAAGCGCCAGCCGATCGCAAACGGGGCCAGCCTGATCCTGCGCGCGCGGCGCTTCGGCCTGCTGGGGGCGCCCTATGCCCCCCTTGCCGCACGGCGGCTGGCTGAGCGGCTGGGGCGGGCCCGGCACGATGCGCAGGCAATCGACGCCGCGCTGGCCAAGCGCCTGCCGAATGAAGAACCCTTCACCAACCGCGCCGCACGGCTGGAGGCTGCAACGCGGCCCGCCGATATCCTCGCCGCCGCGCAATCGCTCGACGAGCTTTCTTCCAAATTGCAACAGGGACAATCCAGCGCATGACCATGACCCTCGACGACGTCCGCAGCCTCACGGGCGCCATCCGCACCGAAATCGCCAAGGCGATTGTCGGGCAGGAAGCGATGGTCGATATGCTGCTGGTGGCGATGCTTTCGGAAGGGCACGTGCTGCTGGAAGGCCCGCCGGGAACGGCCAAGACCTTCCTTGCGCAAAGCTTCGCGACTGCGCTGGGGCTGGACTTCGGGCGCATCCAGTTCACCCCCGATCTGCTGCCGGGCGACATTCTGGGATCCAACCTGTTCAACTTCCAGACCAGCCAGTTCACTCTCACGCGCGGGCCGATCTTCTGCGATCTGCTGCTGGCCGACGAAATCAACCGCACCCCGCCCAAGACGCAGGCCGCGCTGCTGGAAGCCATGCAGGAACGCCGCGTCACGCTGGACGGGGAAACCCACCAGTTGCCTGACCGCTTCATGGTCGTTGCAACCCAGAATCCGATCGAAAATCAGGGGGTCTATCCCCTGCCCGAAGCCCAGCTTGACCGCTTCCTGTTCAAGCTCCTTGTGCCCTACCCTTCCGAGGACGAAGAATCGCGGATCGTGGCCACCTTCGGCAAACGATCGGGCCCGCAGCGGCCCGCCGATCTGGGCGTTGCCGCCGTCACCAACGCCGCCGGGATCGCGGCCGCGACCGAGGCGCTGGATCAGGTGACCGTGGCAGAAGACATCACCCGCTATGTCGTGCGCCTGATCCGCGCCACGCGTGAGCACGCTGAGCTGTCCGTCGGCGCATCCCCGCGCGCGGCGGTGCTGCTGGCCAATGCCGCCCGCGCCCGCGCCGCGCTGGAGGGCCGCGCCTATGTGATCCCCGATGACGTCAAGGCGCTCGCCGTGCCGGTGCTGCGCCACCGCCTCACGCTTTCGCCCGCCGCCGAGATCGAGGGCCGCGACATCGAGGCGCTGGTGGCCGAACTGGTCGATGCGACCGAGGCGCCGAGGTGATGGGGCGCTGAGGTGAACGCGATCTTCCGCCTGCTTGGCCTGCTGCTGTGGCCGCTGCGCCCGCTGCTGATCGTTGCGCCGACCGAGCGGGCGGCGTGGATCGCTGCTGCGCTCGCGCCGGTCGCGGTGGTGATCGCGGCAACTGCGCCGGGGGCATGGGTGGCAGCGCCCGTGCTTGGCGGGGCCTTGCTGCTGCTGGTGGCGGTGGATGCGCTGCTGGCGGGCAAGCTTGCCGGCTGGGAGATCCGCACCAGCGAGGATATCGAGGTCGGCCAGCCGAGCAACCTTGCGATCACCGCGCGTTTTACCTCTGGCACCTTGTCCCGCGCCGAGGCCGCGCTCGCCTGCGATCCGCGTCTTTCGCCCGATGGCCGCATCGCCCTGACCCTTGCGCCCGCCCCGCATGGCGAAGGCTGGCGCGGCGAGGTGACGCTGACCCCCGAGCGGCGCGGCACGGCCATCGTCGAGCGCGCATGGATGCGCTGGACCGGCCCGCTCGGCCTTGGCGCGCGGCAGGTCGATTATCCGCTGGACCGGCAAGTGCGCATCTGGCCCGATTTGTCGCCGGTGCGCTCACCCGATCTCCAGACCTTTCTGCGCAACGCCCAGATCGGCCTGATCAACCGCCGTATCCGGGGCGAGGGCACCCAGTTTGAAGCCTTGAGCGAATACGAGCCCGGCATGGACCGCCGCCGGATCGACTGGAAGGCCAGCGCCCGCCACGCCCGCCTCTACGCCCGCGAGAACGAGAGCGAGCGCAACAACCAGATCGTGTTCGCTTTCGATTGCGGGCAGGCAATGTGCGAGCCGGTGGACGGGCTGCCGCGCATCGACCGCGCTGTCTCCGCGGCGCTGACCTGCGGCTATGTCGCACTGAAGGGCGGGGACAAGGTCGCGCTGTTCGGCTTTGCGCGGCGGCCGCAGCTGATGACCCCCTTCATCGCCGATGCCCGCGCCTTCCACCGGCTGCAAAGCGCAGCTGCGGGCCTCGATTACGAGCCGGTGGAGCCCAATTTCACGCTCGCGCTTGCCACCCTCACCGCCAAACTCCAGCGCCGTTCGCTGGTGGTGATCTTTTCCGATTTCACCGATCCCACAGCAGCTGAACTGATGGTCGAAAGCCTTGGGCGGCTGGTGAACAAGCATCTCGTGCTGTTCGTCACCATGACCGATAGCGAGGTGGAGGATGTAATCGCCGCCCAACCCAGCGATCTCGCCACGCTCGCCCGTGCGGTCACCGCCGATAGCCTTGCGCAGCAAAGGAAGCTGGTGCTCGGACGGCTCAGGCGGCTGGGGATCGATGTGCTGGAAGCACCGTGGGAAAACATCGGCCCGCGCCTGATTGACCGCTATCTCGCCATCCGCAGCAGTGAGGCAATCGGATGAAGGCGCCCGTCATCTCGTCATGGTTCGGCAGGGGCAAGGTGGAAGCACCGCCCGATATCGCCAGTGCGACCTTGCGATCCGACCGCTTCCGGCTGGAGCGCGAAAGCGAATGGAAGCGGCTCGAAGCCATTCTGGTGAGGATGGAAAAGGGCGGCCTCAGGGGCATTGCCGATGATGATCTGATCGCGCTGCCCGCGCTGTATCGCACCGCGGCCTCGTCGCTGTCGGTGGCGCGGGAGACATCGCTGGACGCGGCAACGCTCGCCTATCTCGAAGCGCTGGTGCAGCGCGCCTGGTTTCAGGTCTATGGGCCGCGAGCAGGGTTCCTGCGCTGGTTTCGCGATTTCCTGTTGGGCGGATGGAGCCGGGCGGTGCGCGAATTGTGGCTGGATATGTGCATCGCGCTGTTCGTGATGGTGGCTGGCACCGTGGTCGGCTGGATGCTGGTCGCGCAGGACGAAGCATGGTTTTATCGCCTGTTCCCCGCCAGCCCCGGCGATGCGCGTGCGCCGGGCGCAACGCGTGAACAATTGCTTGAAAGCCTCGGGCATGATGAAGGCGCAGCCGGCCTTGCCGGGTTTGCAGCGCAGCTGTTCAGCAACAATTCGGGGGTGTGCATCCTCGCCTTCGCGCTGGGCTTTGCCTTTGGCATCCCTTCGCTGATGCTGCTGGTGCACAACATGGCGCTGCTGGGCGTGCTGCTGTGGCTGTTTGCCGGACAGGGGCTGGTGGTGGAACTGGCCGCATGGCTTTCGGTGCATGGCACAACCGAACTGTTCGGCATCCTGCTGTCGGGGGCGGCGGGATTGCATATCGGGCGGGCGATGGCCTTTCCGGGCAAGCAGGCGGTGCTCGATGCCGCTGCTGCCGCCGGACGCCGCGCAGCCGTGGTGATGGTGGGCGTTGTCATCATGATGGTGGTCGCCGCCCTGCTCGAAGCCTTTCCGCGCCAGCTGGTGACCGACACCGGCAGCCGCTATGTGATCGGAGGCACGATGCTGGCCTTCTGGCTTGCCTATTTCTTCCTTTACCGCCCCGCCCCCCGCCCGGGCGAAGGCGCCGCAGCATGAGCCGCCGGAACATCGCCGCGGCGCACCGGGACGAGCGCCGCACCCGCACGCTGGTGACGCCCGAAGGGCTGACCCTGCCCATCACCATCGCCCCGCGCATGGCCCGAGCGGGCGCGCTGATCATCGATGTGATGATCATTGTCTTCGGCCTCATCGCCTTTCAGCTGGCGGTCTACTGGATTGCCGATGGCGTGCTGAGTGGCACCCGCTTTGATCCTGAACAGATGAAGGGCGGCGCCCTCGAATTCCTCGGCATTGTCGTGGCGCTGTTCGTGTTCTGCACCTGGTATGGCTATTTCCTGGTGCAGGAACTGGGCCCACGCGGGGCGACGCTGGGCAAGCGGATCGTGGGCATCCGCATCGCCGCGCGCGGCGGCGCAAGGCTCACGCCCGAGGCCGTGATTGCCCGCAACCTGCTGCGCGATATCGAAATCTTCTACCCGCTGATCACGCTGTTCATCCTGCTGGTGGTGGCCCGCAACGAGGTGCCGATCGGCATCCTTGGCTGGGTCATGACCGGCTGGTTCCTGATCTTCCTGCTGTTCCCCTTCTTCAACCGCGATGCCCTGCGCGCGGGCGATGTGGTCGCAGGGACATGGGTGGTGGAACGCCCGCGCACCAAGCTTGCCAAGGCGCTCTCGGCCCAAGGCGCAGCGGCAGCGCAAGGCGCCAGCGATGTCACCGGTGTACGCTATGCCTTCGGTGAGGCCGAGCTTTCGATCTATGGCGAAAAGGAGCTGCAGACGCTTGAAAGGATGCTGCGCGATGCCCAGCCCGAAGCGCTCGCCGCCGTCCATGAAACCATCTGCCGCAAGATCGGCTGGGATCCGGGCGCAGGCGATGAAAGGGCTTTCCTCGAAGCCTACTATGCGCAATTGCGCAGCCGGCTGGAAACGGACCTCAGGTTCGGCAAGCGCAAGGCGGACAAGTTTGCATGATGATCAACCGACGCTTCTTCATCGGCGGCACGCTGGCTCTGGGCGCGGGCGCGTGCATCCCGCCTGACCAGTCGCCGCTCGGCAGGCTGGCGGCAGAGCTTCGCATCATCGAGGCGGCAGGCGGCGGCACGCTGGGGGTGGAGATCTACAACACCGTCACCGGCGCATCGGTCGGCATCAATCAGGACCGCCGTTTCGGCCATGCCTCATCGTTCAAGTTCAGCCTTGCCGCGCTGCTGCTGCAACGCCATGCGGCGGGCACGATCGATGCTGACAAGCGGGTGACGTGGACCGAGGCGGACATGATGCACCATGCGCCCTTCACCCGCGAACGGCTGGCAAGCGGCGCCACCTTGCGCGAATTGGCGCGGGCGACGCAGGTCACATCGGACAATCCGGCGGCCAATATCCTGCTCCGCAATCTGGGCGGCCCGGCCGGGCTGACCGCCTTCTGGCGTTCCATCGGCGACACGGTGAGCCGGTTGGATCGTTACGAGCCGGAAATGAACCTCGTTCCCGCCGCTGAATTCCGCGACACCACCACGCCCGCCGCGATGGCGCGCACGGTGGCGAAGATCGTCTATGGCGACGTGCTGCCCGAGGCAGAGCGGGCGGAGCTCAAGGGCTGGATGATCGCCACCGAAACCGGCCTCAGGCGCGTGCGCGCCGGGCTGCCCACAGGCTGGATCGCGGGCGACAAGACCGGCACCAGCGGGCTGATCGGCGGAACTGAATACAACTACATCGACATCGGCTTTGCCGAGGGCCCCAAGGGCGAAGCGCCGCTGACTTTCGCCTGCTATTTCCGTGCGCGCCAGACCGCCGACGAAATGCTGGCCACAGGCGAACAGACCCTCGCCCGCGTGGGCCGCATCATCAAGGAATTTGCCGAGCCGGAACGCGGCTTGCCGCTGGTGGGGAAGATTTACTGATCCTCTCCCTGAGCCGTTCGTGCTGAGCTTGTCGAAG
>JAGKSZ010000033.1 GCA_018991295.1 Porphyrobacter sp.
ATACCGATAACCTTGCAGCGAGCCTGCCGCCCGCCGGGGCGCTGCGCTTCATGCAATCGAACGGGGGGCTGGCCGAAGTCGGGGCGTTCCGGGGAAAGGACGCGATCCTGTCCGGCCCGGCAGGCGGCGTGGTGGGGATGGTGGCGGCCAGCGCGCCATTGGGGCACACCCGGCTGATCGGGTTCGACATGGGCGGGACCAGCACCGATGTGGCCCATTACGCGGGCGAGGTGGAACTGACCGGCGATAGCGTGGTGGCAGGCGTGCGCGTGGCCGCGCCGATGATGCAGATCCACACCGTTGCTGCGGGCGGAGGCTCGATCTGCCGCTATGACGGCGCACGCTTCCGCGTCGGCCCGGAAAGCGCAGGCGCGGACCCCGGCCCTGCCTGCTATCGCAAGGGCGGGCCGCTGACCGTGACGGACTGCAACCTGTTTCTGGGCCGCATCGACCCGGCGTTCTTCCCCGCTGTGTTCGGCGCTACGGGCGACCAGCCGCTCGATGCCGATGCCGCCCGCCAACGGCTGGAGGCGGTCGCCGCGCAGCTTCCCGAACCGCGCCCGCTGGAGGATATCGCCGAAGGGTTCCTTGCCATCGCGGTGCACAACATGGCGGCAGCGATCCGCAAGATTTCGGTCGCGCGCGGGCATGATGTGACCACCTATGCGCTGGCCTGCTTTGGCGGGGCGGGCGGGCAACATGCGTGCCGCGTGGCCGATGCGCTGGGGATGGAGACGGTGCTGGTCCACCCGCTCGCCGGGATGCTGTCGGCCTATGGCATTGGCCTTGCGCCGGTGAAGGCGATCCGCGAGCGGACCCTCATGCGCCCGCTGGGTGAGAGTTTCGCCGAGGAACTGACGGCGCTCGAAGATCAGGCGCGCGGCGATCTGCTGGCGCAGGGCATCGCGCCCGATGCGATCCGCCTTGTCCCTGCCGCCCGCCTGCGCTTTGCCGGGAGCGATAGCCTGCTGGCGATCCCTTGCGCTGATGCAGCGAGCATGGATGCCGCCTTCCGCAGCCTCCACCGCCAGCGGTTCGGCTATTCCGATGCGGGGGCCGCGATCATCGTCGAGGCCTTGAGCGTCGAGGCGCTGGGGCAGGCGGGCGGGCTGGCGGTCACCTCTGCCATCCCCGAAACCACCGCGGCGATCACCGGCCTCCTCCCCGGCGATTGGCCCGTCATGGCGCGCACAGCGTTTTCGCCGGGTGAGAGCGTGGCCGGGCCGCTGCTGATCGTCGACCCCGGATCGACCACCGTGGTTGAGCCGGGCTGGCAGGCGAAGCTCGCCCATGAAGGCAGCCTCGTCCTCACCCGCACCGCGCCGCTTGCCCGCGAACGCGCGGCGGGGACCGCGGTCGATCCGGTGCGGCTGGAGATATTCAACAACCTCTTCATGGCGATAGCCGAGGAAATGGGCGCGGTGCTGCAATCCACCGCGACATCGGTGAACATCAAGGAACGGCTCGATTTCTCCTGCGCGCTGTTTGACGCAGGCGGCGCGCTGATCGCCAATGCGCCGCATATCCCGGTGCACCTCGGCAGCATGGGCGATGCCATTGCGCGGGTGATCGAAGCGAGAGGCTTGCGGCGCGACGGGCGCGGCTTCCGGCGCGGGGACGCCTATGTGCTCAACGATCCCTATCGCGGCGGCACGCATCTGCCCGATATCACCGTGATCGTGCCGGTGTTCTATTCGGGCGAAAGCGCCGAACCGGACGCCTTTGTCGCAGCCCGAGGCCACCATGCCGATATCGGCGGGATCGCGCCCGGCTCCATGCCGCCCGAAAGCCGTTCAATCGCGGATGAAGGCGTGCTGATCGACAATCTGCTGATGGTGGACGAGGGGAATTTCCGCGAAGACGCGTTACGCGATGTGCTGGCAAGCGGGGCGCATCCGGCGCGCAATCCGGATCGCAACCTCTCTGATCTGCGCGCCCAGCTGGCCGCCTGCACGCGCGGGGCCGAGCTGCTGGCAGGCGCGGCGCGTGATCATGGCGCGGCGGTGCTGGCCGCCTATATGAACCACGTCCTTGCCAATGCCGAGGAAAGCGTGCGGCGACTGCTCGGCGGGCTGGAGGATGGGGCCTTTGCCTATGCCATGGACAATGGCGCGGCGGTGCAAGTCGCCATCCGCATCGACAAGGCAAACCGCTCGGCAGTGTTCGATTTCACCGGCACCTCTGCGCAGCTCCCCGATAATTTCAACGCGCCGCGATCGATCACCCGCGCTGCCGCGCTTTACGTGCTGAGGACGCTGATCGACGATGCGATCCCGATGAACGACGGGTGCCTGAGGCCGGTGACGCTGATCGTGCCCGAAGGATCGATGCTGAACCCCCGGCCCGGCGCGGCGGTGGTGGCCGGCAATGTCGAGACCAGTCAGGTCGTCACCGATGCGCTGTTCGCGGCGACCGGCCGCCTCGCGCCTGCCCAAGGCACGATGAACAACTTCACCTTCGGCAACGCGGCCCACCAATATTACGAGACGATCTGCGGCGGCAGCGGCGCGGGGCCGGATCATCCCGGCACCAGCGCGGTGCAGACCCATATGACCAACAGCCGGTTGACCGATCCCGAGATTCTCGAAACCCGCCTGCCAGTGCGGCTGGAGGAGTTTTCTGTCCGGCAAGGTTCGGGCGGGGCAGGGCGGCAGCGCGGCGGCGATGGGGTGGTGCGGCGCGTCACCTTCCTTGAGGCGATGCGCGCCAATATGCTCGCCAATCGCCGCAAGGTCGCGCCGCGCGGGCTTGCTGGCGGGGGCGATGCGCTGGGCGGACAGAACTGGGTCGAACGCGCCGATGGCACGCGCGAGGCATTGGGCGCAACCGGATCGGCCGAAATGCACCCGGGCGACACATTCGTGATCCTGACGCCGGGCGGCGGCGGGTATGGGGGAGGGGACGCATGAACTACTGGCCGCTGGCGGGCATCGCCATCGTCGTCATCGGCTTTGCGCTGCGCTTCAATCCGCTGCTGGTGGTGGTGAGCGCCGCGCTGGCGACCGGCGTGCTGGCCGGGCTCGATCTCGTCGCGGTGATCGAGGCGCTGGGCAAGGCCTTCAACGACAACCGCTATATCTCGGTCACGTGGATCATCCTGCCGGTGATCGGCCTCTTGGAGCGATACGGCCTCCAGCAACGCGCCCGCAGCGTGATCGAAGGGATGCGCGGCGCGACCATGGGCAAGCTTCTGGTCGCCTATCTCGCCTTCCGCCAGATCGCCTCGGCGCTGGGGATGAAGGACATCGGCGGCCACCCGCAAGCCGTGCGCCCGCTGGTCGCGCCGATGGCCGAAGCTGCGGCGGTCAAGACCCACGGCGACCTCCCCGATGCGCAGCGCGACGAGGTGAAAGCCATGGCCGCCGCCACCGACAATATCGGGCTGTTCTTCGGAGAGGATATCTTCTTTGCCATCGCTTCGATCCTGCTCATTCAGGGCGTGTTCGAGGCAGCGGGCTATCCGCTCACCCCGCTCGAATTGTCCGTCTGGGCGATCCCCACCGCGATCTTTGCCTTTGCGATCCATTCATGGCGCATCCTCGCCTTTGACCGGCGGTTGGGGAGGGGTCAGCGATGATTACCTATGAATGGCTCTATGTGCTGGCGGGCATCGCCTTTGCGGTGTGGGCGGCGCTTTCGCTGAAGGACGGGCGGCTGGGCAATGCCGCCTTCTGGGCGCTGCTGGCGGCGAGCTTCCTGCTGGGCAGCCACCTTTCCGATCTCGCCAATGGCGCGCTGGTGCTGGCGATGGTCGCCATCGCAGGCTTAGGCGGCCTCAAGCGCAGCGATCCGCCCACCACCTCGCCTGAGGAACGGCAGGCCCATGCGGCGCGCCTCGGCAACCGCTTGTTCGTCCCTGCGTTGGTGGTGCCGCTCACAGCGGTCGCGGGGACGCTGCTCTACAACTACACGCCCCTGGGCGCGACCGGCCTGTTCGAGGCGCGGCGCGAAACGCTGATCCTGTTCGGCATCGGGGTGCTGGCC